>JALZUX010000291.1 GCA_023301405.1 Granulosicoccaceae bacterium
TGTCCAGACAACGCTTTAACCAACGCCTGCCACTGTGGATGAGCCGGCTACAAGCCAAAAAGCTCATGACTGCCACCATGCAACTGGATACCTTTCCTGTGATGCTTGAAGCATGGCGAACCTGTATGCAAGACGAGTTCGAGCTGGACCATTTAAAACGGATGCTCGACGAAGTATCAGATGGAGTTTGCGAATGGAGCTTCGTGCGTACTGCAAGCCCTACTCCATTCGCTGCTAACCTGACTTTTGATCAAATCAGCAAGCACATGTACGCTGATGACACGCCAGATGATGCGCAAGTCAGTGCATTATCAGACGACTTGATAAAAACGGCAGTGCACGATAAAAACCTTCGCCCACAAATCAGTGCAGATATCAGTCATCAATTTGTTGCCAAGCGCCAACGCACCCACCCTGATTACCAACCTGCCGACACCAGTGAGTGGACCGAATGGGTAAAAGAGCGCATTTTGATTCCGCAGGTCGAGTGGTGGGCAGACTGGGCTGATAACCCATGTATCGTCGATAAGCTTTTATGCGAACTTACGCAAGGCGAGCGACGTTGGGTGTGCCATATAGAATCAGCAAAGCACTTGATCGATTCTGGTTTGGCCAGTCACTGCAACTGGCGCGCAGGCAAACGCAAGACACTGCCAACGTTTGAAGATCAGCGCGAACATGCCAACCTTGCGAGTGAAATACTTTCTTTTTATGGCCCTTTAAGTGAAGCACAAATTGTACAACTGCTGCCTTGTGCCCCCGAGGGATTCTTAAATCAAAACACACCTTCAGATCCTGAAGCAAACTACGGACTGATCAACGGTCAATTAATCAAAGACAATCACAATGTACTTTTTTGCGACGCGCAAAATTTCGAAATCTTACTGCGCTGGCAACGCGCTTCTAACCGACCAACATTTGAAGCACTACCTGCCAACCGTCTGCCAGGGATGCTTGCAAGCTGGCACCGAACAGGCACTCCCAGCACTGATCAAAGTATTCTTGATGCCGTAGAAAAACTACGTGGCTATGGTACCTATATTCAATCTCTGCTTGGCGATTGCTTTGCAGCGCGGCTAACTGGCTTTGCCGACCATCAACTGGATAGCTTGTTTGTCAATCAGGAACTCGCATGGCTGGGCACCAGCAAGGGCCAATGTTATCTGGGCTACCCTGAAGATACAGAACTACTTCAACCAAAGGCGGCAAACAAGTTAAAAAGCCAATCACGCGCCAAAGCAGCAGAACCTACACCAGCCGCAGAGCACCAGCCAACTGTTGATGCCAGTAGCCTTAAACTGCTTTTCAAAGATCACAACGCCCGCTATAGCTATCTGCAGATAAGTGAACAGATCAGGCAGCAGTACCGCGGGGTTGATTCCATTGAAACCAATAAGCTGTGGTGGGATGCCGTATGGGCAGGCAACATTACTGCCGACAGCCTGACACCCTTGCGGCAAGGGCTGACTCGTCAATTTATACTAGGCGCTGGTGCAGCCACCAACACGCGGATGTCAGGCGCACGCAGACGAGCCCGAAATACCGGCAGAGCATGGCCAGGCAACTGGCAAATAATTGCAACCCGCGACGATGACCCAGATCCACTCACCGAGCTTGAACAATGCCGTGAACGCGTACACCTATTATTGGACCGCTACGGCATAGTGAATCGTGAGATCGCAAATCGTGAGGGTGGCACACTGCGATGGAAACATATCTTTCGAGCACTGCGGGTGATGGAATTATCGGGAGAGGTATTGCAAGGCCTGTTTTTCAGTGAACTCAGTGGCCCGCAGTTTATAACCCAGCGCGCTTTTAACCGCCTAAGTCAACATGAAAAACCACCAATGCATTTCTGGTGCAGCGCAGTAGATCCGATATCACCCTGTGGACTTGGCCTTGACTGGCCGGCACTGCCACAACGACGTCCACAAAATTTCCTGAGCTTTTACAAAGGTGAACTAGCGCTGGTGATTGAAAATCTGGGACGCCGGATGAATTTCTTTATTGATCCACAAGATAACGCACTTGATCTACTATTGAGCCCCTGCGTTCACATTGCCGCGACACGTGGGAAAATACAGGTAGAAGAGATCAATGGTGAAAACGCCAGGCAAAGTCCTTACATTGCCGCACTGGCAAGAGTATTAAAAAAACGCGGCGATCATCGCAGCTTGTACTTTGAAATGTAGTAGGTAAAAACGTCTGTATACTTTTCAGCCTGTTATTCTATCTTTGCTTTACCATCAAAAAACAGTGCTAAAGAATCAGCCCTTACTAGCTCTATATCATTGGCTTTTGCAAAGTCACGCGCCGTCGCAGACACTTCACCAAGCGCTACATACAAATAACCCGTTGCCTCAGCATTTTCACCAGCGGCTACCAATTGCTTAAGTGGTTCAATGCCGGTATTCGCCGCCTTAAATCGCTTACTGCTCAGCAACACCTTACGATACCCGCGGGTAAGCGCCAGTTCAGCGGCATCGCCCTTAAATTTTTCAGCCTCAAACCGCTCTTTCTTATAGTTGTCAGCAATTTTATCAGCCACTTGAATTGCAGACATTTTACGAGCCTGAGTAGC
>JALZUX010000292.1 GCA_023301405.1 Granulosicoccaceae bacterium
CTGAACTCGTACACTGTGACTTATTGTTTCCTACGCATAAGTACTAACAACTCCTGCCGTTATCCAACTTGAAGACTCGTCACTAAGCGAGTGCAACTGATCTTAGTTAGTTTTTTACCTGCCTGTTCATCATGAATTGATTCGACCACCAACTGAAGTGCTGACACACGCACCCAGTGCCCGGAGAAATGTAAATGCATCAAACCCAAAGTAATAGTAAATTTTTCACACTCGCATCAGTTGCTGTTATTGTGACTGTACTGTCTGGCTGCTCATCTTTCGGTGGCAACAGCCCCTCAGATTTAAGTTCTTCAAGTGCATCATTGCCCGCAGAGTTGCCAACACCAAGCCAAGCTGCTGTGCAACTGCCACAGATCGCGGCCGCTAAAACTGGCTCGAGTACATCACACACAGCTCAGAGCCCATCAAATTTAGGCCTGACCCCACCAAATGCCAAGCCCGGTGAGTGCTATACACGCGCATGGAACCCACCAAAATACAAAACTGTTACAAACCGCCAACTGGTCGAAGAAGCAGGCCAGAAAATTCAAATCATTCCGGCCAGTTTTAAAACCGTTAGCAAGCGAGTTCTGTCTAGCGAAGCTTCAGAAAAATTAGTGGTGATACCAGCCACATACAAGACAGTGACTGAAAGAGTGCTTGTCAAGCCCGCTACAACTAGAATCGAAACTCAGCCTGCAGTCTATGAAACGGTAAGCAATCGTGTATTAGAAAAAGCTGCTCACAGCGTTTGGAAAAAAGGCACAGGCCCTATTCAGAAAATTGATGAACAATCTGGCGATATCATGTGCCTGGTTGAAATTCCTGCCAGCTACAAAACTGTTCAGAAGCGTGTGTTGAAAACTCCTGCACGCAGCAACACTATTC
This sequence comes from Granulosicoccaceae bacterium, assembly GCA_023301405.1. Lineage (GTDB taxonomy): Bacteria > Pseudomonadota > Gammaproteobacteria > Granulosicoccales > Granulosicoccaceae. The sequence continues at coordinate 889 of JALZUX010000292.1, forward strand.
AGGTGCCCGCTGAGTATCGTACCGTAGAAAAACGCGTGGTAGCGACTGCAGCTTCTACTCGCCGTGTTGCGGTTCCAGCAACCTACAAAACAATTAAGATAGCAGAAGAGTCGAGCCCTGCTCGCGAACGTCGCATTGAAATTCCAGCTCGCTACAAAACGGTAACCAGCCAGAAATTGGTTAGCGAAGGTAGCATGGAATGGCGTGAGATTCTTTGTGACACCAACATGACCAACGGTCGCATTATGAAGATCCAAAAAGCACTGAAATCAGCAGGTCACAACCCAGGCCCTATCGACGGTAACATTGGCTCAGAAACCATGTCTGCAGTTAACGCGTTCCAACGCTCTAAAGGACTTCCTGTTGATAAATACCTGAACATGGCTACTGTCCGTGCGCTTGGTGTGCAATAGTAGTCACTATTCAAAGCACACCTGTCGCGTCCGTGGGCGGTGTCGTTGGTGCTCAAATACCAGTACTGACTAAAGCACTACCTTAAAACAATTAGTGCTGTTTTAATCAAAAAGCCTGCAGTTTTCTGCAGGCTTTTTTTTGCCTGCAAGAACTGATCTGGCAGTGTTTTATCCTCCCAACGTTCGTTATACTGCAACTCATATCATGGGGGATATAAAGCGTGAAATTCGACTTCAAGAAAATTATTAATGACAACCTGCCACCGCCTGACCAAGCCCCTTGGCGGCAATTCCCTACCTACAATTTTGTTGGTGGCCACAATGACCCTGACTCCCTGCCCATTGAATTGCTCACCCACGCCTGTACCAGTGTATTGCAGCGCGAGGGAAAAACACTGGCAACCTACTCACTGGAAAGCGGTCCCCAGGGCTATCTGGCGCTGCGTGAATTTTTGGTCAAGAAGCTAAAAAGAACGGCTGAAATAGACTGCACCAGTGATGATATTTTAATTAATTCAGGATCACTCCAGTCAATCGACCTCATTAACCAGGCACTAGTTAAGGCTGGTGATACCGTCATCGTTGAAGAATCTAACTATGGCGGAGTGCTGTCACGACTGAACAGACTTGGTGTGACCATGGAATCCGTTCGTGTAGACCACGAAGGCATGATTACCACAGAGCTTGCCGACAAACTAGCCAAGCTGAAGCAACGTGGTATCAAACCCGCGTATATTTATTCCATACCCACGGTGCATAATCCCACAGGTACCATCATGAGCGTGCAGCGCCGCCAGCACCTGATTAACCTTGCAACAGAATACGACACCGTGATTTTTGAAGATGAATGCTACGCTGACCTGGTGTGGTCTGGTGAAAGACCCCCCTCACTCTATGCAATGGACACCACTTCAAGGGTTGTGCATGTCGGGTCATTTTCAAAAACCATCGCCCCTGCCCTTCGAGTTGGTTATACCGTAGCAAACTGGTCACTGATGGGGCAACTACTGGCCTTGAAAACCGATGCCGGCTCAGGCGCACTTGAGCAAATGCTGCTTGCAGAATATTGCACAGAACACTTTGACCAACATGTAAACAACCTGAATATAAATCTTAAGCAAAAACTGGATACTCTGTGCCAGTCAATTGATCGCGAATTTGGCACTGACGCTACCTACGAATCACCACCTGGTGGAATATTTTTATGGGTGAAATTACCGGCTGCTGTTAACACTGAATCGCTTGCCGCCTTTGCTGAAGCCGAAGGTGTCGCCATCAACCCGGGACACGAATGGTCACTGCAGGCCGATGCGACACAGCATTTGCGTATTTGTTTCGCCAATCCATCAACAGAAACGATTGAAGCCGGAATAGCAAAACTCGCCGCCATATGCCACCGTGAGTTCGGGGTACCTGTCCATGGCAAAAACCAGCCTAGGTAACTGTCAGGGCGCAGCGACCTGCTCCGGGCTAAACTCAAACATAAGTCACAAAAATCACTTTGATCCTAAGCCAGCTTGTTAATCGTTACAAGTAACGACGAATAATTGGCACGGTTACCGCAACAACTCTAATTCTTTGACTATTCGAGCTTAGCAGATGCTTAAACCATCCATTGTTGCTGTTGGCCTATTGGCAATGGCTCCTGCCTTTGGCGATGTATCCATTCATGGATCGCTAAAAAAATGGCATCCATTAACGCTTGATAATCGTTCTGCACTCGTCCTGAGTGAGTCACAATTTACGCCAAACGCTTTCCTGGACTTCCGATTTAACGTCACCTTCACCAGCCCGTCTGAAAACACTTATGTGGTTCCCGGCTACTTTGCGGGTAACGGACAAGGCTCTGGTATTGGCTCAGTGTGGCGCGCACGCTTTTCAGCAGATGAAGTTGGCGAATGGCAGTACACAGTCTCATTTAGAAGTGGTCAGAACGTCGCAGTCTCTTTACTAGACACCGATGGCAGCGCCATGCCGTCAGACGGTGAGTCAGGCACATTTACCATCACCGCACAGGAAGATGATAGCCCGGGTTTACTGGCTAACGGGCGTCTTCAATACACTGGTGAGCACTACCTGAAGGCGGTCGACGGCCCGCATTGGATTAAAGGCGGTGTGGACAGCCCTGAAAACTTCCTTGCTTATTCAGGGTTTGATAATACCGTGGATCAACCTGAGGGAGTTCGAACAGATGGCTTGCTAGACGGCATTCATCACTACGAACCACACATCAACGATTGGCAGGAAAATGATCCGTTATTTGAAAACAGTGCCAACCCTGATGGCGCGAAGGGCATTATCGGTGCGATCAATTATTTGTCCAGTGAATCGGTGAATTCAATTTATTTTTTACCGATGAACTTAGGCGGTGATGGACGCGACACTTACCCTTTCATTCGACCTACAGGCTCGCCCTTCGATAATACTCACTACGATGTTTCTAAATTATACCAATGGGGTATTGTGCTTGATCATATGCAAAACAAAGGCATTGCGGCAAACATTGTATTGGCAGAGATTGAAATTGACAACAGCAACTGGTTTGACAATGGTGAACTAGGTGTTGAACGAAAACTGTTTTACCGTGAAATGATTGCACGTTTTTCTCACCTGATGGCGCTTAAGTGGAACATCAGTGAAGAAAGCCGCTTCAGTGCGGAGAACCATAAAGCATTTGCACAGTATATTGATCAACTGGACTGGGCCGATCACTCTATCAGCGTTCATACCACCCAAAATAGACCTCACGAACAATATGATGACATCATCGGCGATCCTCTATTTACAGCATCATCTATTCAATTCCTGCCAAATAATTCAGACAGATTTGTTGAAGAGTGGCGCGAGAACAGCGTACTTTCAGGCGCCCCCTGGGTAATTGATATGGATGAAGTTGGCCCCGCCAGAACCGGTCTTACCGACACCAATGCCAACGAGTTACGCAAAACTGTTCTCTACCCGATCTACTTTAGTGGTGGCAATATTGAGTGGTACTTTGGCTACCATGGTCTGCCACTAGGCGGCGACATGAGAACTGAAGATTTTCGCACCAGAGAAGACATGTACCGTTACATGCGCTACGCACGCGAGATGATGCAGACAGAG
>JALZUX010000293.1 GCA_023301405.1 Granulosicoccaceae bacterium
GACTCCGTCGCGGTTGCCGCGACGGGTCGTTAACAACATGGATCAGAAAAGTGTCAGGCGTCAGTGCCTGTCTTTCTCTCACCGTCTAATAATTCATCTGACAGCATTTCCTCTGCCTTCACAGAATCCGCGAGGCTGGGCTGCCCTTCCATACCCTTGTTTACTCTTTCCCTTAATTCTTTACCGGGCTTAAAGTGAGGTACATGTTTACCGCGTAGCGCTACAGCATCACCTGACTTGGGATTCCGGCCCATACGAGGGGGACGAAAATGCAGACTGAAACTGCCAAAACCGCGAATTTCTATTCTTTCGCCTGTCGAAAGCGCTTGGCTCATACGTTCAAGCAGACCTTTGACAGCCAATTCTACATCTCTTAAGGCGAGGTGTGACTGGCTTTCGGCTAATGCTTCAATCAAATCAGATTTGGTCATTGGCCCTGGGCTCCGGGGGGGGTTAACTGTTCAAAAAGCACCGGATTATTCCCGGTGCTCTATTTTTAAGACTAAATGCGTCTCTTTATATTTTTACTCGTCTTCGGTGCCCAAAGAACCCATTTGTTCCTTCATAAGGTCACCAAGAGTCGTCGCAGTGGGCGCTGAACTCTGCGCATAATCACGCATTGCCTCACCCTCTTCGTCATTCTCTTTCGCTTTAATGGATAACGAAATAGCTCTGGCTTTACGGTCTATGTTGATGAACTTGGCTTCCAGCTCCTGGCCTTCTTTCAAGTGCATCTTAAGATCTTCAACACGGTCCCGAGCAAACTCACTGGCACGGAGGATACCCTCTACACCTTCGCCCAAATTAACCATCGCTACTTTTGTATCGACTTCAGTGATGATGCCTTTAACAAAAGAACCTTTTGGATTATCAGCGACAAACTGACCAAACGGATCTTGCTCGAGCTGCTTCACCCCTAAAGAGATACGCTCACGCTCTGGATCGACAGCCAATACCACTGCATCGATTTCCTGACCCTTCTGGAAATTGCGAACAGCTTCTTCACCAGTGTCGTTCCAAGACAGGTCTGACAAGTGAATAAGTCCGTCGATACCGCCGTCAAGGCCGATAAAGATACCGAAGTCAGTGATTGACTTGATCTTACCTGAGACCTTATCGCTCTTGTTGAAGTTGCCTGCAAACTCTTCCCAAGGGTTTTGCTTACATTGCTTAACACCCAGTGAAATTCGACGACGCTCTTCATCGATATCGAGAATCATCACTTCGATTTCGTCACCTAACGCAACCACCTTATTCGGGTTAACGTTGCGGTTAGTCCAATCCATCTCAGAAACGTGCACCAAACCTTCGACGCCCTCTTCGATTTCAACAAAGCAACCGTAGTCTGCAATGTTGGTGACCACACCAAAGATACGGGTATTTTCAGGATACCGACGGACCAGATCCATCCACGGATCATCACCCAGTTGCTTAAGACCAAGCGATACGCGATTTCGCTCGCGATCAAACTTAAGAACCTTAACTTTCATTTCCTGGCCAACTTCAACAACTTCACTTGGGTGCTTAACGCGCTTCCAAGCCATGTCAGTGATGTGCAGCAGGCCGTCTATGCCGCCAAGATCAAGGAACGCACCGTAATCGGTAAGGTTCTTGACGATACCAGTGACTTCCTGGCCTTCTTGCAGGCTTTCGAGCAGCTGCTCGCGCTCTGCGCTGTATTCAGATTCAACCACTGCGCGACGTGAAACAACCACGTTGTTGCGACGGCGATCCAACTTAATGACTTTAAACTCAAGCTCTTTGCCTTCGAGGTAGCTGGTATCGCGTACCGGACGTACGTCAACAAGTGAGCCAGGCAGAAATGCTCTGATATCGTTGATCTCGACAGTAAAACCGCCTTTGACCTTGCCGGTAATTGCACCGGTAACGATTTCTTCAGTTTCTTGCGCTTGCTCAAGCCTAGACCAAGCGCGAGCACGTTTCGCTTTTTCGCGAGACAGACGGGTTTCGCCAAAACCGTCTTCTACGGAATCGAGAGCAACCTCGACTACTTCACCAACGGTAACCGTGATATTGCCGGTTTCGTCCATGAACTGTTCAACCGGAATAACACCTTCCGATTTAAGGCCCGCATGGACCATGACAAAGTCACCTTTGATTTCGATGACGGTACCGGTCAGGATAGAGCCGGGTTTCATTTGTGTTTGAGAGATACTCTCTTCAAACATCTCAGCAAAAGATTCGGACATGTAAGTTATGTGTTCCTGGGGATATTTACAATGCGTAAGACGCTCAGGTCTGCAGCAAGGCCAATTAATAAACGCCACGAATTCCTTTCGTTAGCGGCTTTGAAATACTGGCGGAAATAAAATTCTGCCAATACGACTACTGGTAAACGCGATGTCTACAGCTTATTTCTTGCCAAATCAAGCACTTTTGAAACCACTTGATCGATTGTTTCGTGGGTCGAGTCTAAATTGATTGCACCAACCGCTGCTTTCAGGGGCGCAATCTCGCGATTGTAATCGCGAGTGTCTCTCTCTTGAATATCTGCAAGTAAACTCCGTATGTTAGCTGACATTCCCTTTTCCAACAACTGTTTATATCGTCTTTCCGCACGAATCTCGGCAGATGCAGTGAGGAATATTTTTACCACCGCGTCCGGAAAAACGACGGTTCCCATGTCGCGACCATCGGCGACCAAACCGGGAGCTTGGCGCCAGCGCCGCTGACGCTCCAGCAACGCGTCCCTAACTTCGCCATGAGTAGCGATTCGGGATGCCCTGTCGCCGACTTCTTCGCGACGCAATTGCTGTGAAATATCTTGCCCGCCAAGCAGCACGCATTCGCTGCCTGCCTCATTTCGACAAAAATCAATCGGTGCAGTCAGTGCCAGCACCGCCAACGCTCGCTTGTCTTCAACGGCTGTTCGAGTGTTCAGCGAAGCCAATGCGACAGCACGATACAAAGCACCACTGTCCAGTAGCTTGAAACCAAGCTGAGTGGCGACAGAACGCGCTATTGTGCCTTTGCCTGAGCCACTTGGACCGTCAATGGCAATGACCGGCACAGTGCCTGGCCGAAGCATAGTGACTTCAGCTGCCAATAGTTCGATCTTCCGCAGTCATTTGTTCTACACCTCGTGCACGTTCAAGCCAAGTTGTGAGCATAACGCAAAGAAGCCGGGAAAAGAGGTTTCGACGTGCTGAGTATCCTTAATGATGACGGGTGTCTCAGATCGCAGGCTGGCGATACAAAATGCCATGGCAATCCGGTGATCAAAAAAAGTATCGACGGTGCCACCAACAATCTTACCGCCGTTGATAATCATGCCATCAGGAGTGGCCACTGCATCAACCCCAAGGGTCACCAACCCTTGCGCCATCGCCGCTATGCGATCACTTTCTTTGACACGTAATTCTTCTGCACCGGTGACAATGGTCTTACCCTCGGCAACGGCGGCGGCAACAAACACGACCGGTAGTTCATCGATGGCCAACGGCACCAACGCCTCTGGAATAGACACACCTTTTAACAGCGCGCTCTGGACCCGGATATCTGCCACCGGCTCGTCACCGGAAGAGCGCTTGTTGAGCAGCTCGATATTAGCTCCCATCAAACGCAGAATATCAATGACGCCGGTACGGGTAGGGTTGATACCAACATTGGTGATCGTGATATCTGCATTCGGGGCGATACTGGCGGCGACGATCAAAAAAGCGGCAGAGGAAATATCAGCGGGTATGTTCATATCGCAGGCATGCAACTGGCCACCACCTTCTAATGACACATGGCCACCCGGCGCTGTGGTAACAGAATAGCCAAAACTACGCAGCATTCGCTCAGTATGGTCGCGGGTAACAGCAGGCTCGATTACGGTTGTTGTACCTGTGGCGGACAGACCTGCCAACAATACGCATGACTTAACTTGAGCACTGGCCATTGGCAACGCATATTCAACGGCTTTTAAGCCATCGGCAGCGCTGATTTTCAACGGCGGCCGTCCTTTTTCATCACCGCTAATATCTGCCCCCATTAACTTCAGCGGATCAATTACCCGCCCCATCGGCCGACCACTCAGTGATTCATCACCGGTTAACACGGTATCAAACTTCTGCGCTGCACAAACGCCGGCGATCAACCTCATGCCAGTGCCTGCATTCCCCATATACAGGTCGCTTGCCGGCGCTCTCAAGCCATCCACACCAACCCCCTGTATGACTAATTCAGTCTCGGCCACCTGATCAATCACAACCCCCATCTCGCGGAACGCTGCCACCGTATTAAGGCTGTCTTCTCCAGCTAAAAAACCTTTGATATGGCTTTTCCCATTAGCAATCGAGGCAAACATCACGGATCGATGTGACATAGATTTGTCACCGGGTACGGTAAACACCCCCGATACTGATCCACCAGGCCCTGCTGAGACGGTTGTGCCGTTTGATTCAACTGTGTCTGCTTGAGTCATTCGGTTTCCTTTGGCTGAGCGTCATTAAGTATTTTGAAGTCACGTGTATCTTTGGCGATCTTAAATAGTTGTTCTATTTTTTTACCATCTTGCTGCTTAATCGCATCGATAAGGGTGTCGAGACCATCTTGTAAGCCATCGATTACCGCGAGCAATGAATCACTATTGTGTAGACAGATGTCTCTCCACATCACCGGATCACTGGATGCAATGCGAGTAAAATCACTAAAGCCACCAGCAGCATAACGCAGCAAGCTGTCTTTTTGCTCCATGCGATAAAGCGTTTCTACCAACGTAAATGCAAGGATATGTGGCAAGTGACTAGTGGCTGCAAACACTTGGTCGTGACGCTGTGGATCCATGATCTCTATACTAGCCCCGGCCATTGACCACAGCGCACTGACCTTGTTGATGGCCTGTTGTGAGGTCTCTTTAAGCGGTGTAAGAATAAGCTTTTTGCCGTGATATAAAGACGCAAAACCCGCTTCAACACCGCTATGCTCGGTTCCGGCTATCGGGTGGGCTGGGACAAAATTTTCAATGATAGGCAATCTATTGCGTGCCGCCGTAATAACACTTTGCTTAACGCTACCGGCGTCTGTTACGACGGTGTCAGGCCCGATCACATCGGCCAGATCATTGAACACAGCGTCAATGGCCCCCACCGGCGTGGCGACCATAACAACATCGCTTCCAGAAACGGCTTCTTCTATAGAGGTACTGTAGCGGTCAGTGATGCCCAGCTCGCACGCCCGCACCAGTGTTGCCTCATTCCGGCCGTACCCGACAAACCGGCAATCAGCCCCGGCTTCACGTAGCGCAAGCGCGAATGACCCGCCGATCAAGCCGACGCCAATAATGGTGATTTGCTCAGCCACCGGGGCCAACATTTCGCCAGACGGTGTTGCTTGGTCGTTCATAAGAGGTTTCTATGCCACCGGGTAGGAAAACCGTCAGAGCCGGGGCGGCTAACGCTTGTCGATTGCCTATAATGCCAGTGATCTGCGATATGGGCAATCTGTCTCGCAATCAGCAACATTCTGGTCGCACACCCGCCACACAGACAAGCACTGCTAATCCGCCAGGGTTCAATCAACAGGCGGTTAGCAGCACCGCAAGGCCTGCTCAATAATTAAGCCCCTGCACGCTACACTTGTCGTGCCTTTAACAAGCCTTCGATATCCCGAATTGCCGCCATGGTAGACTCACCAACTGCGGATTCAGTGTCTATAAGTGTACAAGCCACATTGTGATGAGATTCATTTATCATCGCCAGAATGTTGATTGATGATGCCCCCAGCTGATGCGAGATCTGCCCGACCATATCTGGCACGTTACGGTGAATTAAAGCTAAGCGATGATCACTCTTGCGGCTGAGCTCTATACCGGGGAAATTCACCGCATTCTTAATAGTGCCGTGTTCAAGAAATTCACGTAATTGATCAGCCACCATAATCGCGCAATTTTCTTCTGCCTCCGCAGTTGACGCCCCAAGGTGCGGCAACGCTATCGCATTTTCATGGGCGATATTTTCAGAAGTCGGAAAATCACAGATGTAGGTTTTAATTTTGCCGCTATCAAGCCCAGCCAGTATTGCGGCTTCGTCAACGACTCCCGCGCGAGCAAAATTTAACACCACAACACCATCAACCAGAGTAGATAAACGCTGGCTGTTGATCATGTTTTTTGTGGCTTCAATTAGCGGCACATGAAAAGTCAGGAATTCACTCTTTGCCAGCACTTCATCAACTGTATTAGCTTTTTCAATCTCAGGACTCAACTGCCATGCATTGCTGACAGTCACCGCCGGATCGTACCCGATGACATTCATACCAAGCGCTGCTGCGGCATTGGCCACTTCAACCCCAATAGCACCTAAACCGATAACACCCAGGGTTCTGTTTGGCAACTCTCTGCCGACAAATCGCTTTTTACCGTCTTCGACTTCGCCATCAAGCGCCTCGCCCACGCTAGTCAAACCTTGGGTATAGCTAACCGCTTTGTGCAAGTTTCTTTCGGCCATAAACAGACTTCCGATGACCAGTTCTTTTACTGCATTGGCATTCGCACCCGGCGCATTAAAAACCGGCACGCCGATCTCAGTCAGGCGCTCAACAGGGATATTGTTCACCCCGGCTCCAGCACGACCAATTGCTTTAAGGTTGCTGTCAAACTCCATGTCGTGCAGCTTGGTTGATCGCAACATAATGGCATCAGGGCTGCTTATTTCTGACCCCAGTTCGTAAATCTCATTCGGGAAGCGACTAAGGCCTTTGGATGAAAGGTTGTTAATCTTTAGAATTTTGTGTGTCACTGGTTTTCCAGGTTGACGAATTAATAGGTTTGTACGACCAGGCACTCCACCTGGTCCACTGAAAATTTTCTCTACATACTGAAACAGCGGCAATTTGTCAGCATCAACAGTGCTTATTAACCGCGCTGATTGGCGTTGATCAGGCGTGCTGCCGCTCAAACTCTCGCATGTACTCAATGAGTGTGTCTATTCCAGCTTCAGGCATAGCGTTGTAAATGCTGGCTCGCATGCCGCCTACTGACCGATGCCCTTTTAAAGTATGTAAACCTGCGGCTTTTGCACCATTGAGGAAGGCTTCGTCTTGAGTGCTATCACCGCAAATGAACGGCACATTCATCAAGGATCTACAGGCAGGATCAACCGGATTGCGATAGTAAGCAGAATCGTCAATGGCTGTATATAACTTGCCGGCCTTGCGCTGATTGACTTCGGCCATAGCCGCTAGCCCACCACGATTTTTAATCCACTGGAAAACCAGGCCTGCGATATACCACCCATAGGTCGGCGGCGTATTTAACATTGAGCCTGCCTCTGCTTGCTTTTGGTAATTAAACGCATCAGGGGTAATAGCACTTGCCTGACCAAACAACGATTTTTTCACAATCGCCACGGTCAGACCGGATGGCCCGATATTTTTCTGCGCGCCTGCATACACAATACCAAACTGACTTATATCTACCGGGCGAGACAAAATAGTTGAAGACATATCAGCTACCAGTGGCACATTGCCAGATTCAGGAACATAGCCAAACTCAACCCCACCGATTGTCTCATTCGGGGTGTAGTGAAGGTACGCGGAATCAGGGCTGGTTTTCCACTCTGCTTGATCGGGTATGGCATTAAAGCCGCTGTCTTCAGCAGTCGCAACCACATTGACCGTGGCAAATTTCTTTGCCTCAGCGATAGCTTTTTTTGACCATTGGCCAGTGTTGACGTAATCAACAGTTGCTTTATCACCAAGGATATTCATTGGTACAAAGCCGAACTGACCAGTTGCACCGCCTTGTAAAAAAAGCACTGCATAGTCATCTGGCACAGCTAGCAGATCTCGCAAGTCTTGTTCTGCTTGCTCTGCTATCGAGACGAATTCTTTCCCGCGATGGCTCATTTCCATAACACCAGCACCACTACCGTGCCAGTTTGTCATTTCTTCAGCTGCTTGAGTTAGAACTTCTTCGGGGAGTGCAGCCGGGCCAGCACTAAAATTGTAGACGCGAGTCATGATAGAAAGGCGGTAATCCGTTTAGTAGAATACCGACTATTATAAATCAGTTTGCGACAAATAATAAGTTGCTACCCGCATCTAGTCTTGTGAATCATCTTCCTCAGTAGATGAATCATTGTCATCAGTCTGATCATCATCAGATTCAGCCACCGGCCCCGGCTTGGTATCAGTAGTGTCACTGCTACCAGGTTCAGCTGATTTGTCACCTTTGGAGGGTTCACTTTCATCAGAATCTACTTCTTTGTCTGTGGTAGCGACACTTTCGATTTGCACCAAACGCTCTTCGTCTCCGATACGGATAAGCCGCACACCCTGAGTGTTTCTGCCAACAATGCTGATGCCATCAACTGCGGTTCTGATTAGAGTACCGCCGTTTGTGATCAACATGACTTCGTCGTCGTCTTTCACTTGAACAGCTCCGACTACCGGGCCGTTTCTGTCAGTGGTCTTGATATCAATTACGCCTTTCCCGCCACGCTTTTTACGCGGATAGACTTCGGCGTCGCTACGTTTGCCATAGCCTTTCTCGGTCGCTGTAAGGATCTCACCTTCGGCGACGACAATAAGAGAAACCAGTGTATCTTCAACATCCATTCGCATGCCACGAACGCCAGCTGCACCGCGTCCCATCTTACGCACATCGCTTTCCAGAAACCTCATGGTGCGGCCATTACTGGATGTCAGCATGATGTCCTGATTGCCGTCAGTCAGCGCCACATTGATTAGTTCATCATC
>JALZUX010000294.1 GCA_023301405.1 Granulosicoccaceae bacterium
ACGTTGATGCAAAGCATTTCTAGCAGCTTATCTGCCGGAAGAGCCAAAGCCACCATCGGCTCTATCACTAATTTTAAAGTCATCAACAACCTCAAAATCCACTTGCACCACAGGCACAATAACAAGCTGTGCAATGCGCTCACCCGGCTCTATTGAATACGCTTTCTCAGAACGGTTCCAGCACGAAACAAATAATTGCCCTTGATAATCGGCATCGATCAAGCCCACTAGATTGCCTAATACAATGCCATGCTTATGACCCAGACCTGAACGTGGCAGAATCATACCCGCGAGAGCCGGATCAGCAATGTACAAAGAAAGGCCGGTGGCAATTAATTCTACCGCCCCTGCCGCCACAACAAGAGTTTCATCAATACAAGCGCGTAAATCCATACCGGCTGAACCCGCCGTAGCGCGCTGGGGTAATTCAATGGTGTCGCCCATTCTGGGGTCAAGTATTTTTAACTGAATGCTAGTCATTTAATTGTGTCATTTAGTGGATGCCGAATAACGTGATGCCAGCAGTGATACCAACTCTACTGCAAGCTTTTCCTTAGACTGAATTGAAAATGAAACTTGACCATCAGACCAAAAAACATCGACCGCATTTTGATCACTGTTAAAGCCGCTTTCAGCTCCACCCACCAGATTGCCAACTATCATATCCAAATTTTTCCTTTGCAATTTACCACGGGCGTATTTTTCAAGCTGTTCCGTTTCCGCGGCGAAGCCAACACAAAATGGCTTATCAGCACTGCCTGCAACGTCAGCAAGAATATCCGGGTTCCGAACCAAAGTGAGCGTCAGGTCCTCAGAAGTTTTCTTTATCTTACTGGTTTGTTGCTGGTCGATACGATAGTCCGCTACCGCAGCCACTGAGATAAATATGTCATGCGAAAACACACGACTCATCACTTCCTTATGCATCTGACTGGCACTAATTACATCAACACGTGTTACCCCTACCGGGGCGTCAAGCCGCACCGGCCCGGCGACCAGAGTGACTTCAGCACCCGCCATGTCCGCCGCATGAGCCAACGCGAACCCCATTTTCCCACTACTGTGATTACTAATAAAACGCACGGGATCAATGTCTTCTCGAGTGGGGCCGGCTGTGATCAGTACCTTTGCTCCGGACAACACAGTAGTTTCCTGGTTAAAAGCACTAGGCGGTTTTGTCTGTAGGAACAACGCATTGACCGCATGAACTATCTCCATAGGCTCAAGGAGTCGACCCGACCCGACCTCACCACAGGCTTGAGACCCACTACCCGGACCCAAAACATCTACTCCACGATCACGCAACTTAGCCACATTATGCTGAGTCGCTGGGTGCTCCCACATGACCGTATTCATGGCCGGTGCAATCGCTATTTTTGAACGAGAAGCAAGACAAACCGTTGTCAGCAAATCATCAGCTATGCCTGCAACAAGCCGCGCAATAGTATTTGCCGTGGCCGGCGCTATGACAATGATATCCGCCCAGCGCGCCAGCTCTATGTGACCCATACCGGCTTCAGCTTGCTCATCCAATAATTCTGTGTGCACAGGGCTGCCACTGACGGCTTGAAAAACCAGTGGCTTAACAAACTCCATCGCGGCCGCGGTCATGACAACCTGCACTTCTGCACCATGATCTACCAAACGCCGCACAAGTTCAGGAGACTTGTAAGCGGCAATTCCCCCGGTCACGCCTAGAAGTACTTTCATAGAGTTTCACTAGTGATTATTGACTATTGATTGTAGCCGTTTTACACCGCCGATCCGACTCTACGGTTAGAACGCGTACCAGCCACGACGATAGCGGGCAATTACAAAAATGTGAAGTCTGTACGGTGGCCAAAATTGAAATACGCAATACTACTCGACCATGGCAATACCAGATTTACCCCGTAGTGAAAGACCCAGAGAGAAGCTGCTTTCTCATGGCCCGTCAACGTTAACTGATGCTGAGTTGTTAGCAATTTTCATCAGAACAGGCGTTAAAGGGCGCTCTGCCGTACAGATTGCACACGACGTCATTAGCGAACATGGCGGCTTAGTACCGTTGTTATCCGCCGATTGCGCCAGCTTCTGCCAGACCAAAGGATTGGGCCCTGCAAAGTATGCACTTCTGACAGCCATCCTTGAAATGGCAAAACGCTTTGAAACCTCCCGCGCTAAAGAGCAAGAGTTTCTAGAATCTCCAGACGCTGTGAAGAGCGTAGTCTCCTTGAATATGCGCTCACTGGAACACGAGGTATTCGCGTGCCTTTTTCTGGATAATAGACACCGACTCATCTGCTTTCGAACTATGTTTACAGGCACTATAGATAGCGCATCGGTCTATCCCAGAGAGGTAGTAAAAGCCGCACTTCGATACAATGCTGCAGCTGTAATATTCGCCCATAACCATCCCTCCGGAGTAGCCGAACCTAGCCGCGCAGATATCGATATCACCCAAAAGCTATCGAAAGCGCTCGCGCTGATTGAGGTCAGAGTGTTAGACCACATTATTGTTGGAGATGGTTACCAAGTATCTCTGGCAGAACGCGGCGAGATATAACAGCCTGAAGGTACAAACGATTAATACAAATAAAAATGGCGACCGAAGCCGCCATTTTCACTAAGCACACTAGCTGACTGCTCTAGTTAATAGCTTCCACTCGAATCTCGACTCGACGATTTAGTCGACGCCCTTCTTCGGTATCGTTGCCAGCTATCGGAGCAGATTCGCCCAACCCGGACGCTGTAATTGGAACCTGAGGGAATGCACCTTCAAGCTTTGATTTCACAGTTTCTGCGCGGCGCTCAGAAAGCGCCTGATTGTAATCCACTGGGCCACGGCTGTCTGCATGGCCGATAACGTCTACGAGTTCAATGTCCTGATACGCTTCCAACTTGGAAATCAAACCATTCATCTCGTTGTCACCTTGAGACGTCAACTGTGCCGAATCATAAGGGAATAACGCTCGCCCACTAAGTACCACTTTCTCCACCTGAGCCTCTTGCTGAGGTGCCGCGACAATTGGCGCTGGCGCTGGCGGTGGTGGCGGCGGTGGCGGTGGCGGTGGCGGCGGAGCCACTACCTGTTGGGCCACTTTGTCTGAAACTTTTCCAGCCGCTGCAGCGTCATCTTCGCTGCAAGCAGCACCTTCGCTCCATTTAGAATCATGTAAGCAGCCATCACCACCAACTGTGACCCTTTTGCCGTTATTTCCCACGACAAAGCCAGAGGAACCCTCTGAAGGTCCATCACTCGATAACGTGCCACAACCAGCCAAAAGAGCAGCACCTACAGCGACAGACAGGAGTTTTATATGCATTGAATCACTCCAATTTGCGATTACTTTAATTAAACAGTATGTGAGCAGGTGATTTCAAGATAAACGGCCTGGCTCCCCCGTAGACCACGTGCAAAATTACACGCTCTACTTGTTATTGCTGTATCAATAGTTGTTATAGAAGTTGTTTTTCCCACCACCCAACTACTGCACACCACCCAATATATTTTTTGTGTAGCACCCGACATCCGACAGAATCAAGGGTCTTATGTCAAAAAACATACACGGATGTATTGATCCTAACACAACTTGGGTTTGTTTAATCAAAAAATACAGAGGCGTTTCATAGAAACCAACCCGTTTGTAACGTAAGCTGCTTGTTGTATAAACCACAAATTCACGCTGTTGGCATCATTCGTTGTGTTTAGCTTTATTTACAAAAGTATCATTCCACCAACATGTTCTCTATGCGACCTTTCCTCGTCTCAAAGCGTCGACCTGTGCCTCCCTTGCTACAAATCACTACCCCACAACTCCGTTTCGTGTTTCACCTGCGCCCTTCCCTTACCTGTCAGACATACACAGCAATTTCCGACCGCGAATGACAGCCAGCACCGCTGTGGCAAGTGCTTAACCCATCCTCCTCCGGTAACAGAGGCTATTATCCCTTTCACTTATCACCCTCCAGTCGACTACATAGTGAAAAGACTGAAGTTTTCAGCCGACATGAAATACAGCCGAGTAATGGGGGAATTACTTGCAAGTGCTATTGCAACACGCCAAACAACCACACCTGACTTTCTGGTCCCGGTGCCGCTGCACCAGGAAAGGTTACTAGAGCGCGGCTACAACCAGGCCCACAAGATCGCTGACATCATCGGGCAACGACTAAGCATTCCAATCAACGCACGAAGCGTTCAACGTATTGATCAACAAGGCTCTCAAGTGACACTGAACGCTCGGGACCGAGCAAAAAATTTGCGCCGCGCTTTTATTGC
This sequence comes from Granulosicoccaceae bacterium, assembly GCA_023301405.1. Classification (GTDB taxonomy): domain Bacteria; phylum Pseudomonadota; class Gammaproteobacteria; order Granulosicoccales; family Granulosicoccaceae. The sequence continues at coordinate 4,262 of JALZUX010000294.1, forward strand.
AGTTGACAGTGTTGCCGGTAAAAACATCGCAATCGTGGACGACGTTTACACAACAGGTGCTACCGCCCAAGCTCTGGCTACCACCTTACTCAAGGCGGACGCAAACAGCGTGTCTGTTTGGGCGTTTGCCAGAACCCCTTAAACCAGTACTCCTTAAACCCATGTTAGTCACAGCGATTCGCCACTCAGTGGCCAAAGCGCAAAGCAAGGCCGCTTGATCGAGCGAAAACCTTGCCGCCGCATGGATGTACAAGTTAGTTGACCCGCTTGAACGTGACGCAACCCGTCAACGGTCACAAGAGAAACCCCTATCCTAAGAGAGCAGCAGATCATTAAGGTCAGGGTTTTCCAGAACTACCGATCGCCCAAGCACCTTGCTGATACGTTTATGTAATTCATGGGCGGAATCAAGTAATTGTGATTTTTCAGCATCAACTAGCTTTAGACGATCACGATAATTGCCAGCGCCTAGCTCAAGCCCCTTTGTCACCGCTAATTGCAATCCGCTGTATACCGATTTAGGCACAGAGGGTTTTAACAATCGTGTGAGCAACCAGGGCCCCAACCAGGCGATCGCCACTAACAGCATGCCATTGACAAGAAAGTTCAAACCAACATACGCGGCACTATCTGCAGCACCTGCTACAAACCCATTGATGATGCGATAGGCAATCCACGATACCGCAGCTGAAGGCAGCAGCCACTGCAGCCACTTTAACAGCGTTAGCACTCCGCGTTGCCAGCGAGGCCCAGGGTTCTGTAGCACCTCATCCAGTTGCAATTGCATTTGTTTCTTCACTAAAGCCGACGTTTTTTCTAGGGAGTCTTGCTTGACCATTGCTACCACAGATGATGGCACGCCATGCTCAATCTCAGCCAGCTCAAACTGACTGAACATATCTTTCAAGCGTGTCTCAGACCAATCGTCCCACAAAGAGGCAACATTACTTTTTGCAGCAACACTGCTCATCACGCTAGATTCAATTGAGGGGACGCCTATGTTACCGGTAATGGACTTAAGTGCCGTTGTCAGCGTTGCATTTTTTTTCTCAGCAAACTGTTGGCTAAACTCATTAATGGGCAAATTCAGATTACCCTGGACCGAAACGCAAAATTGTGTCCAACGCTGCTCAAAACTATCTAGTAGTGCAATCTGTTGCTCATCACTGGTAAGAGTTGCTATCTGATCATCAAGGCGTGAACGGGAGCGGCCTAAACGCTGCAACCAACCCCGCTGTTCTAATTGGGCAACGGCATTGCGTTCTGCTAGCAAAGAAACAAAATCAGCCAATTGATTGAATTCATTTTCCGGGTGCTCAGCCTCTCCGCTTTTTTTTACTGACACTGTACGATAGATGCGGGGCGTGTCAAATCCTGCCTTATTTAGTAGCTGGGTGAAATCGTCGAGCTGAATGTCCTGCGCCCGATCCCATTGATTCATCACAAACAACCAAGCATGGCCGTATCCGTTTTCAAGCAACAATCGCCATCCCTCTTCATCTTTGTATCGCTCGGGTGTGACAACATAAAGCAATAAATCAATATGCGGCAACCACTGCAGCACTTGATCACGATTTTGTGTTTCTTCGCTGTCAAAATCAGGCATATCAACCCACATTACAGCGGAAAATTTTTCGTTATTATGGTGAACCTCTGCAAACTGGTCACGTGGAAACCCTTCAGGTAAAGCAGCCAACTGCTTATCGTTGTGCAGATACGCCGTTATTTCCATTGAGGTGGGACGAACCACACCAGTGCGAGCTACATCACTGCCTGCGAGAAGGTTCAACAATGAACTTTTACCAACCCCTGTGCCACCAAACAACCCAACCACCAAAGGCCTATCACCACTGTTTGCAAACAGGTCAGATGAACTTGTTGTTTCGGACGTCACTCTAGGCCGGTCAGCAATCCATCCCTTATCTGCCAGTTGCCTGGAAAAATCTTCCGTCTGGTCATAAAGCTCTCGTACCTGCTCTTCAGACATCGCTAACCTCTGCATGATCGATCCGGGTTGGATCATTTGTTGCCGTTGTCGGTAACTCCAAGCCAAGCTTGTCAGTCGCTTCAATCAACTGGCTTTGCGATACTTTCGCCATTGAACCTGATTCAGTGGTTAACCGGTACAACCGCACCCGTAACTTACGACCGATAATCCCTGCGACCTCCTTTTCCTGATAGACGTACAAATCATGTTGCACTTTTTGCATGTACTGGCCCAGCGCCCCTTCCGTCAAGATGCTGGTTAACGATAGCATTGCCGGTGCGATCACCAGATCAGCAGCGCCGAGCCCGCCGGATTTTACGGCCAAAACAACGGCTGCTGCATCGGCGGTCACTCTGGCAGCACGCAACCCGTTCAACGTTGTTGGCTGCTGCTCAAGGCTTTTATACAATGATTGAGCTGCACGCTCTATTTCGACTTGCAGCAATACCTGGTAGTTATCAAGCCCACTGTGATATCCATCTAGAAGATGACTCTTGTCGGATTCAAGCTTGTTACTCAAAGCAGCCCACCATTGCTGATCGAGCGGCTGCTCTGACAGGCGCACGGCGAGTCGCGACAACCCGTGTTCACCTAATTCTTCAAGCAATCGACGTTCCTCTGTGCGATCATCTTTTTTAAGGTCAGAATCGCTAGAAGCATCGGTGGCTTTTTCAATAAGCTTTCGCATAGGCCAAGTCACCACACTTCTTATTCTCGACAACGGCTCTGCCATACCTGGCACCTCGAGCAGCGCTAGTAATTCCGCAAGCGCTAACTGAAAAGTCTCTTTGTGCCGTTTACCTTCAAAATATTCAGAACGATAACGTTGCACCAGCACTTGCGCTATTTCATCGACAATCGCTTTCCATTCCATTTGCAAACGATGTTCGTTCACGGTTGAGGCTGTCCAGTCAGACCAATGCAGACTCATGAAATGGTTCACGTTAGATTGAAGCAACGCCATGTCTGATCGTTGCAACGATGTTTCAATGGCGACACGAATTTTCTCCGTTTCAGGGGCAGCCATGGCCGCTGCCGGGCCGCCTTGGTATTCATCAATAAAGTGCAACTGGGGCTGCAAACCTTCGGTGTTTTCGATATTCAATCGACCAAATTTGGAACGCACCGACTCAGACAGTGCCGCACGATGTTCAACCGGTGTTTTATTCATCACTATGAGCATCGGCTTTCGCAATTCCGCCAGACGAGTGAGCATATCCCATACAGTTTTATCAGCGTACTTGTCCCGGCTCACGACAAACACGATCAGATCAGCCAAAGCAATAGCCTTTAATACTGGAACCCGATAACCATATGAATCTACGGAGTCAAAATCAGGGGTATCCCAAAACACAGTGCGGTCAAATCGATCTGATTCTGCGGCATCCGTAAGCGCTGTGAGGGAATATTCATCAAGGATCATTCGATCAAGTGAAGGCTGTGCACGTGACTCGAGATCATTGTAATAGTGACCCGACCAGCCACTATCTGCCGCCGCGCTGCCTATCGCATACCCTTGACAGTGCACTGTAAACCCTGCAACCGCGCTCGCTTGGGCCAGCTCTCGATTTAACAACAAGTTAACCATGGAGCTCTTACCGACCTGGGTCGGACCAATAACCACAACCTGACGCGGATGATCTGGGAACTTCTCACAGAGTGCTATTTTGTTTAGTGCCGATTCGGCAATAACCAGCGAGGACAATGATTGCCTGATCTCAGACACACTTCGGGCATCAGTCTTCAACGCTTGTAATGCGATATCGTCTGCGCGCTCGATCTCCGCCCGGTATCCCGAGATCAGCAGTCGTAATAAATCAATCATTGGATGTTTCCGGGACGGTTTTAAATCGGCGCATAATTGAGAACCAGACCAATAAAAATCGCCAGCCCCATATAATTACTTAACAAAAAGGCCTTAAAACAAAGAACAGGATCACGGCCTTTAATCAACCACAGCTGCCTCAGAACGACGACACTGCCCGCCAGCAATCCATAAAAATACAATTCACCTAACGAAGAATGCAGGCCTGCTATAACAAGGGTCAACATGACCAGCACCAATATTACTGCTACGGCAAGCACATCGTACTGGCCAAACCAAATCGCCGTAGATTTGACCCCTAACTTTAGATCATCATCCCTATCCACCATCGCATAAATAGTGTCGTAGGCGAGCGCCCATAATATCGCCGCCAAATAAATTACCCACCCTGTTACACCAACCGACCCGGTTTGTGCAGCATCAACCATGGGAACAGCCCACCCGAATGCGAGCCCTAATACTAATTGAGGCCAATAAGTAATGCGCTTGCTAAACGGATACGCGGCCGCCAGAACCACACCTACAAACGACATAGCAATAGTAAGACGGTTCATTGTCAGCACCAACAGAAATGACAAAATCGCCAACGCCGCTGCTACCATTAACGCTTCCGTAGGAGTCACTTTCCCGCTGACTATAGGCCTGTCTCGGGACCTTGCCACTGCGCCGTCAATATGGCGATCGGCATAATCGTTTATCGCGCAACCCGCCGAGCGCATTAAAAAAGTACCCACGATAAACACAATTAACACTAATCCAGAAGGGTGTCCCTCAGAAATAATCCAGAGCGCCCATAACATTGGCCACATCAGCAACAAGGCGCCAATAGGTTTATCTGCACGAACCAGTTTCATGTATTGCGCCAGGCGGCACTTAAAAAGGTTAAATTGCATGATTATTGTCTTAATAATTTATTTCCAGCTTAGGATAGCTGTAACGAAGTAGTAAGTTTCCGAGACTCAAACAGGTCCCAATGATCGATTGCCCACAGACCTTGGCAGACACCTACGTCCAGTCATAACTGGTTGCATTAAAATGCA
>JALZUX010000295.1 GCA_023301405.1 Granulosicoccaceae bacterium
CGATGTTTGATTTCGATAGTGCCATTGAGGCGGATGTTTTGTGGTGATTCGGGGTCACTTTCGGCGCTGTCAGCGGACAGTATGACGCTATCACCAAGTGAGAGGTCAGGGTAGGTTTGTCTTGTGGTGTTCGCCTGAGTGGGATCATGCTGACAATAGCCTTGACCATATACGTTGCCTGAGAACAATGCAGCCGCCATTGCAGTTGCAAGCAATGAGCGCGCAAGGCAAAGGCAATGGTGAGAATCAGGCGTCAACTTGTTTGAATCCGGTGTTTGTATGATCATCGTGAAAGCTGCTACTCGCACAACGTTTTACGCACACACTGTCGGGTGGTAAATAGACGGAAAATGCAATCATAGCTTCTTACATGATACCGAGGTTTGGCCGGTGCTTTTTCATACAACCTGTCAATATAGGTGGTTTAATAGTTATCTCGGTAGGCAATATTTATGGCAAGGCTTAAGGTGAACTTAGAATCAGGGTGGAAATCCCGACTCGAGGCGCAGTTCGACCTGCCCTATATGAAAGCGTTGCAGGTCTATCTGCTTGACCGTGCAAAGACAGCCACTCTTTATCCACCCATCGCACAACGCTACAGTGCTTTTAATGCGACCCCGTTTGATCAGTTGAAGGTGGTGATCTTAGGGCAGGATCCCTACCACGGACCGGGGCAGGCGCATGGGATGTGCTTCTCGGTGCTACCGGGCGTTCGGGTTCCTCCGTCGTTGCGCAACGTATATAAGGAACTGCAGGCTGATTTAAACATCGAACCTGTCCAGCATGGCTATCTGCAGTCGTGGGCAGAGCAAGGGGTGTTGCTGCTTAATAGTGTGCTCACCGTCGAGGATGGACAGGCGGCCGCTCATCAGGGTAAGGGGTGGGAGCAATTTACAGATTGTGTGATTGAGCGTATTTCTGCCGAAACGCAGGGCACGGTTTTTCTGTTATGGGGAGCTTATGCGAAGAAGAAGGGGCAAATTATAGATACGCAAAAACACTGTGTGCTCTCTAGTGCTCATCCGTCGCCACTTTCTGTGAGAGGTTTTACCGGTTGTAAGCATTTCTCAAAAACCAATGAGTATTTGCAGTCCCAAGGGCGGGTTCCGATCGACTGGAAGCTGCCGTTGTTGCCGGTTTGAGCTCCACTGCTTTGCATGCATAAATTCGTTTGACGGGCTGTTGAGCCATGTTTCAGCTTGCGGCCTCATCATGTGCTGTTTTCTCATTGTGGTTTCTGACTGGCAGCGATGATTTTTCGCGGCAAGGTTTGAAGATCATTGGATATCGGAAAAGCCTATTAAGTGACTGTATTTAATGGTTAAAAATTTTTTCTTTAGTTCGCTTAGCAAATCTGGGGTTGTTAGTTCTGGTTAATAGTTGAAAGATCAATGGCAATCCTCGTATGGCATAACATGCTGAAAAACAAATGAACTTGCTATCTGAGGTTGTTTCTGAAGAGCAGGCGAGGCAGACTTCTGTGGCAGGTGGTAAATCAACCCATAAACCAAGAGAGGAAAATCACAGATGGAGTTAATTCCAGTGCTACTCGGAATGGCAGGTCTTGCCATGGCCGTGTACGTATACACGATTGTATTAAGTTACCCGGCCGGTGACGGTAAGGCAGCTGAAATTGCCGTAGAAATTCAAAAAGGGGCGATGGCTTTTTTACGCCTTGAGTACAGTATTTTGGGCGCCTTTGTAGCGGTTGTGGCCGCCATACTCTGGTATGCCTTTGAAACTAATCACACAGCGATCGCTTTTCTAGTTGGAGCCCTATTTTCAGCAGTTGCTGGCTGGTTTGGTATGTATACAGCGACTCGCGCTAATGTTCGAACCACGATTGCTGCGTCAGAGAAAGGCGCTTCTGAAGCGTTGACCGTAGCATTCTTTGGCGGCTCCATCATGGGGCTGACAGTTGCCGCTGCTGGTCTGTTAGGTCTGGGTCTGCTGTATTGGTTCTGGGGGACTGAACACGCCGAGGCAATTCACGGATTTGGTATGGGTGCATCATCAGTAGCACTCTTCTCAAGAGTTGGTGGTGGTATTTTCACCAAAAGCGCCGATGTCGGTGCTGATCTGGTTGGTAAGATCGAAGCGGGTATCCCTGAAGACGATCCACGTAATCCAGGTGTGATCGCCGACAACGTTGGCGACAATGTGGGTGATATCGCCGGTATGGGTTCTGATATTTTTGAATCTTATTGCGGCAGTATGATTGCAACGATCGCGATTGCGGCCACCATGACTGCTATGGAGTTGAGCGCACTCGGTGAAGGCATGACAGCCGCAACATTAAGCTTTCTGCCTCTGAGTCTGGCATCGGTGGGCTTGATTTGTTCAGTCATGGGTATCTTTTTGGTTAAGAAGATGTCTAATAAATCTCCTGAAAAAGCACTTCGCTACGGCACCATTGGTTCAACCCTCTTTTTTATAATTGCCGCCTTTGTTATCACCATTATGAGCGGTGTATCGATGGCCGTATGGTGGTGTGTGGTTTCCGGTGCTGTTGGCGGCATGGTGATTGGTCTGGTGACCGAATACTACACCGGTGGTAAGCCAGTTAGAGATATCGCAAAAGCGGGTGAAACAGGTCCGGCCACGGTCATGATTGCTGGTTTGGCAACAGGTATGGAATCAGTAGTAGTGCCAGTGCTTACCTTGTGCGTGATCATTTTTACTGCCAGCAGTCTGGTCGGTCTATACGGTGTTGGTATAGCCGCAGTAGGCATGTTGGCTACCGTTGGTATCACAATGGC
>JALZUX010000296.1 GCA_023301405.1 Granulosicoccaceae bacterium
CTCGAATGAGTAGAACACATCGACAGCCTTTTCGAGGCCTTGGGTGGTTTCAAGGAATAGCTTGTCCGCCAGGTCATAGCGTAAAAAAAGTGTATTCACGGAGTTGAATACTCCAACGCCATACCTGACGAGCAAACGATTGTTTAACCGACCACTCAGCATCACTTGGGTATCATCTCCTGTGCCGCTTGCGCTTAGTGCAAAGTCGTCGATACCAAGATTCTTTGCCATATTTTTCGACAGTGTCTGGCCATTTGATATGCCCATCAGCAACGCAGCCTTTGCCAATAACTGGCTTTCATCTGTTTTGGTTTCATTACTGAATTTTAGTTGCCGTCCCAATACAATGTAAGAAAGAATTTCCTCTTCTGGCATTTGTGGGTCTGAAAATAGAGTGGTGGAAGGGTTTTGTAATGATCCGTCAATGCGCAGGCCAACTATGCTGTCACCGATTTCGCGCACAGCCTCCACTGAGATAATGGCTAGCTCAAGTGGCCCGACAAAATTAATACGGCCATTATTTATACGTAGATTTTGTCCGTATGACCGATAAGTGCCAGCGTCAACCAACATGGCGCCGAGTAGTTCCGGGGTTCTGTCTGGCGCAATTTTCACGGTGAAATCGCCCCTTAGGTCTGCGCTGAGTCCGTAACCATCAAAGTGCACGTCGCGACCTAGCACGACGTCAATGTGACTTGTTATATTGTGCTGTATTTTGTTGCTACTATCAGGTGTTGTCTCTTCAGAATCAGTGATGATTACATCCCTTGATAAGGGTATGCCGCGGCCTCCGAAGTTGTTAACTTTTATATTTGCCTTGGGCACGGTTATCTTGCCGCCGATGGTAATGCCATTTGGATTAAGCTTGATATCCAGTTCGGGTGATATTACAGCGTTTTCTAGGTAGTCGTGGTGTAGCGGGATTTTGTCAGCTTTGATGTGTATATCTGACTCCCAGCTTTGCCCCGTTAGCTTGCCATTGCCTAGTAACAGAACATCACGACCACCTGCTTTTCCGTGGCCTGCTACCTCTGCTGTATCTCCGTCGAGAGAAAGATTAAGTGCTACATCAGTGAGATCAAGCGGTAGTACCGGAGAGGCAATTGAAGCGTCAGTGACTTTTATTTCGCCGCTGAATTCCGGTGTAGATAAACTGCCACCAAAAATGCCGTTTGCATCAACGGTACCTTCAAGTGTATTGAACTGGGGGACATAGCTTTTTAACCACGTCAATTGCGCACCCGAGAGCGTAAGTGAGCCATTGAGAGGGTAGGTGTCGTTAGCAGTATTTATCTCAACGTTCGCGTCCAGGTGGCCAAGGCCCTCAGCGTCGAGATTCAATGTGGTGTGGATCTGATTGTTGTCGGTTATGGTATTTATATCAACATTGGTGAAATCAAGCTTGTAGCGTTCCTGAGTTTTCGGGTTTGTTATCGACAGGATGGCGTTATCTACTTGTGTGTCTACATTGATTGAGGGTCGTGTATCAGGGCCCCACTTTAATAAGCCATTAGATCGCAGGTAGCCCGCTGCGGTAAGGTTAGCGGGTATGAACTCTTCAATAGTCTGTAGGTTCAGGCCATCTACAGAAAAATTAACGACACCGTTTTTGCCTAGCAGTGAAGATTCAAGCACGCAGGCAGATGCCAGATTCAGGCTCCAGCAGTGAGGCTGCATTGCCATTGTTTGGCGGTCATGTATCCACGTTGTGGCGAAGGGGGTGTCAAGCCAAAATGCGTACTCGTCAAGGGTGCCGTTTGCTTGTTTAACAGTGCCTGTCCAATTGTTGAATTCATCAAGAGAGCCAACGACTTTTAATTGTTCAAGAGAAACTGGTGGGCTGTTTAAATTAGCCCGGACAAAGTGATTGTCACGTGAGCCGTTTATTTTTATCGTGCTGTCTAGTACTTCGCGATCATTGGTGATGAATTTCTCAGCTGCAATTTTTATCTCGCTGTCGTCTTCCCCCATCGCCCGCAGGATGCCTTCGAATTTTGTGTTTACGAATGAGATGTCTTGATACTGCAGTGAGGAGGAGCTGGCGCTTCCTTCAACTGTTGGCTTTAAAATGTCGCCACTAACAGAGACACTGCCGTTTAAGTTGCCTTTTAATTCTGGTACGAAGTCTTCTGGTGAATTAAGAGAAAAATACAGTGAAAGATCGCTTTCTTCATCAATTTTTCCGTTAGCGGTTAACGTATTGTGTAAGCTTCTGGTCTCAATGCCAGTTAGAAAGTAAGCGCCCTCTGCACTTTTTGAAGCGTTTCCGATGATCGTGAATTGGTGGTCTTGAAACTTACCGGTAGTGTTTATATCCGTTAAGTTTAATTGTGTAAGGTCATTATTATTTCTGCCACTCAGTATAGCGGAGCCTTCTATGGTGCCATCAAGCATCGGCCAGTACATTCCCGGTTTAAGAGTGCTTGCGTCAAGTTCTGCTTGCCACGAAAGTCCATTCCGCCATTTGAATACGCCTTTCGCATCAATTACTCCGTCAAGAGTATGTAACTGTAAAGGGTTGAACGTAGCTCTTTTAGAATTAATGGATCCTTCTATTTTGGCTTTTGCTGATGGAATAATAGTACCATGTATCGTGGAAGTTCCAGCTAGATTGTAGTCTGGCCAGAAGCCGGTTAATTTCAGTTCTCCGTTGTCAACGAATACTTCTGGGTTGTCAGAGGTGCCAAGCCATTCTGTCGTGTCCCATGTGATATCGAGGCTTGCGGGAAAATCACGGGTGAGCACTGAAAGGCCGCCTGTGATATTGACTGGGTAAGGGGCAGAGAAATTAAGTCCGATCTCCATATCCAGCAGGTCACCGCTGACGTTAAGGTCGGTTTCAACTGGTACCGATAATAGTTCAGCGATGTTGTTAACGTGGCCACTGAGTTCGATCGGATAATTATCTTCAAGGCGTAAAACCCCACTAGTATTAGCGTGGATTAATTCCCAATCAAAGCTTAGAGATTCCGCCTGCAATATTGCGTTTTGAAGTGAGCCGGTAAAAACGATATTGGTGAGTACGGTTGGCTCGGGGGCACCATTTTCAATGATTAGCTTGTCAATATGTATTGAGTCAGAAGCAATCGGAAAAGGCAGTTTGATCGGGCTCAGAACGATCGGGTTGGTCGGCTCTTTTGCCGGTGCCACTACGATTTCAACTTCGCCTATAGTGGCTGAATTGAGGCACAGTTTGCCGCTTCGCCAGCAGGTGAGGTTCCAGTCTACGTCCAGATCAGTAGCGGTGATTTGAGTCTTGTTTTTCAGGTTCCATTGAAGATCATCAAGAACAATACCCTGCGCCAGGCTACCCGATTTAAATGTATAGCTAAGACCTGCCATGCGATGTTGCAAAGCACTGAGTGAAGTGCTGGTCCCGCTTGTGGTGAATAGGCTCCAGCCTATGACAACGCTGCACAAGAGTGCAGCTAGCAATGCAATGAATAACGTTGCTTTGACGGCAATGGAAGCTTTCACAATTGCGGACCAATGGCTAGATGCAGACGTACAGGATTGCTTTCTTCACTGACGCCGATACCCACATCGACCCGCAGTGGGCCTACAGGGGATAGCCATCGAAGGCCTGCGCCAACCCCCACTTTGTATGGAGCACTCCCATCATTGAATGCGCGGCCGGTATCAATGAATCCTGCTAGTGCCCAACGGTCGCGTATATAGAAATTGTATTCGGCAGAGAGGGTTGTCAGGAACTTACCGCCAGTGGCTTCACCGTCGCTATTGCGTGGTGAAATTGACTGATAATCAAATCCTCTGACGCTGTTGTCTCCGCCGGCAAAAAAACGGTGAGAAATGGGAACCCGCGCAAAGCTATCAGATTTCAGAAACCCCAGATCAAGTCGGGTGATCAGGTAGTGCTTTCGATTCCAGGACTTAAGCTTTTTAGCTGATGCTGTTGCCTGAAACATGTTGATGTCTGATAGAAATTTTCTACTTCCCCCCAATAGTTTGACTGATTGAAACGACCCTATGTGTGGCTTTAATCCACCGCTGGATACTGTTCGGGAAAAACCAATACCGGGTAACAGCAAGTTTATTCGATCATCTCTATCGTCAGTATTTTCATTTTGCCACCGAAGAAATATATCTCGATACCAGTTGTGCTTAGTAAGTCTGTGGTCGCTAACGTTCATGGTCCGTAGTTGAGAGAAGGTATCATCTGTGCGATGGTTTAGTATTCCAATATTAATAGAGTACTCACCAGTGCTGGGTGATCGGCGATGGGGAATTTGATAACTGGCAGAGACTTCTTGTCGCAACTTTGAAATACTGGCATCACCTTTTAAAATATGCCCTTTGTCATTATGGTGTGGTCGTAGCCAGTTTCCCTTCACCCTCAGTCCGGTGTCTGTGGCAAAGCCTACCCCAAGGCTTATCACATTTTCACTGGCTGGCTCTAGCTCGACATGTAGTGGGATCGATGACCCTTCAATAAGATCGGTTTCCGGTTTCACTCGCACAAATGAAAAGTAGCCACTGTTTTGTAGATTCTGGGTTAGCTTAAGAGCGTGTGATGCCTGAAAGGGAATGCCTTTCTCAAATGGCTGCCACCTTTCTAAAAAGTCATCACTAAAAAGGTCTGTAATGTAGTTAACTTTGCTAATGTTGAAACGAGGTCCGGAATCGAACTCGATAAATATTTTTGCTGAGGATTCTTTGCGAGACACCAACACTTGCGATCGGGTGAACTTGGCGTTAAAAAAGCCTAGATTTCTTGCAGTGCTGTGAAGCAGATCTTTGGTGCGTTCGTAATTACCGTGATTGAAAATCTGCCTCTCTCTGATGGGCAATGATTGCAGCAGCGTCTGAAATTCGGTATTGCTTGTCGCCGCTCCAGTGACATCGAGTGAGACATTGCTGATGACTGTAGGCTTTCCCTTATTGATTTTCATTTCAATGATGGTCGAGCTTTTATAGCTTGAGTGCTTCACGGTTGCACTTGCATCGTAATAGCCTAGGGCTCGCAGGCTTTTTTTTGTATCATCAACCATTTGGTCAATCTGATCTGACAACCGTGGCAGGTCTTGGCTATCGGGTTTTGTGATATAGGCCTTCACTTGGCGTTCCAAGTCATTGTTTACACCAACTATGATGAGGCTGACGGTGTGATCGCTGACAGCGGTGCTGTTGCTATGACCAAGAGTGGCTACCAGAAAAATACCAATGATTGCCACACAATGGCAAAGACGAAGGCTCTGAAGTGGCCGGAATTGTGAAGAAGATGGGGACAACTTGATTTAGGATCGCTAATAGTAATGACACCAAGTTATTGCATCTAATGTGCCTTTGAATAAGCGGGTGTGCGTTGTTCGGTTCATTACTGGTGGGGGTTAAATTCTTGTAAAAAAATGTGAATAGATTTACAGGCCAAAAGTGAACGAATCGTGCAGGGTTTTTGATCGTGGTTGAAGTTCTTTTTTAACGAAATTGATCGTAATAGTTGGCCAAAAGTCCGCCCGCTGTAGGTCATTGTTGCCAAATAGCCGCTTTGGTGGTTATTCTGAAAAAAAGGGCGTAGCGAGGCTGTAAATTTTGAGTCAAAGCTGTTGCTCAGCAGGCAAACAGTCGATCAGGATTAATTATTCAAACAGGTGCGGAACTTGACGCATTTAAAATCGTCCGACAGGTGCGGACAACTTGGAGCTCCTTTTGCAAAATATACATTTGTTAGCTAGAAAATACGATGGTAAGTTCATGAAAGTACTGGTAATAATGCTAGTGTCCAGTTTTATGTTTCTGGCAAGTCCGGCACGGGCCGGCATGGAATTACAGGAGCTGAATGGTGATGTAGTTGATCTTGATGATTACAGGGGAGACGGAAAGTGGTTACTGGTGATGCTCTGGGCTACCACCTGCCATATCTGTGAACTTCAGAAGCCTGATATTTCAGCATTTCACGACAAGCACAAAGATAAGGATGCTCAGGTGCTGGGAATAGCAATTGATGGCTTCGAAGAGCTTGCCGCGATTCGCTCAAATATGGAACACAACAAAACGAGTTTTCCGAGTCTTATCGGTAATATTGCGATAGTTGCTTCTCACTATCAGAATATGACTGAGGAAAGCTTGCGGGGAACCCCGACTTATTTGTTGTTTGATCGACAAGGTGAGCTAGTGGGTAACAACCCGGGACCACTGAGTGTTGAAGCGATCGAAAAATTTATCAGTAGGAAATCTGGCTGATATAGATATATAGATATTAAATTGACTGAGCGGTAGGTTTTAAATACCGCTCAGCACATTTATCGGCTGAATCGCGCCAGTGCAGGCAGTAGCCTTTTGTTAGAATCTGCCTTTGGTCGTAGTCCGGCAAGGCGATCTTCAAAGTATTCAAGTTTCCACTGTGCCGCCTTTGTATCTTCAGCGTCCGGTCCAAAAATATCCCGATAAATATTTATCGCCAGGCGCTGATGTGTGATGGCGTTGTCTAGGGATTCTTTATTATGTTCTTCAATCCACGCTAGCGCTTCCAGCGTCTGTGCGGTTTCGGCGTGATACAAACCTAGAGTTTTGGTTTGAATGCTGAGGGCGCGGTTAAATTGTTGTTCTGCCACCCGATAGTCTGGTTCCAGCAGAGCCGCAAGAAAATAAGTACGAGCCAATCTAGAGTCATTATTGCTGAATCCGGCGGCGATTTTGCGAGCAGTTCTTACCCACGGGGTAGGGTCTCCATCGTTCGATAGCAAGAAGAACTCTGCGTTTTCTACCGCTATACGCCACATTTCATCTTCGCTGGTTGCGATCACTAGCTGCTTATTGTTTTCTGTTGCTGTCTCTTCGATGTCGATAGCAGTGATACCGGACTGCGAATCAGCAGCCTCTTGCTCAGCAGCTTGCTGGGTCAGGCTTGGAGTGTCGGCGCGTTTGACAAGATTACTCGGCTTGTACGCTGCTTTTGGCGGTGCGCTGACGACAGTGGGTTGATGATCAAGCTGTGGGTCTTGTTGAGCGACAAATATTAATCCCGCTGATACAAGCGCACTTGCAGCCAAAGCTCCTTTAAGTGGGCCTAGGTGCCTTCGCAGTGACAGTTTGCCGCTTTTTCCAATCCATTTTTCAACGGTTGGTTTTGGCCGACGTGCCGAGCGCGAAGTGGTTGCCGACACGTAGGCGCGGGCACCAGAGCGAGTGAAGCGAACTGTTTGAGTATCTGATTGCTGAAGGATATTCGAATTTAGCAGATGCTGGACGTAGCGCAGGTAAAAGCTTCTTTCTACTGCCAAATGTTGTTCAGGTTTGAAAATAATACCAGTTTCGTCGGGCATTTCGCTGGCAGTGAGCCTACGGTGTTTTTTCCACTGTGTCTCGACCGTGGCAGATCCGGCGTTCTGTACGGTGAGATCTTTAATGTTGTCAATTCGTTGGATGGGCTGTAGCAATAAAGCGCCGGGCTGGCTGGTGGTTATAATACGCTCGCCGGCGGGGTAATAGCTGGTGAACTGAATCCAGGTGTTTACGTGGTAAAGATCAGTGACTACCGCATAAACATTCTGATCAACATTAACATAACAAAGCAGCCTGGCAGTTTCACCTTCAGGCTTGCCTACTGAATTTTTAACAACAATTTCATGAGTATAGATAAAGCCCAAGTCGAGTAAGTAACTGATGAATATTTGCGTAGTATCCGAAATATTCTCAGGTATGGCCTCTGTGAGTCGCAGGGCAAACTCGGGAATTGCTATGCGAATGTGAAGCATGTCTTCTAGATAGTCAGATATTTGATCTGTCGACGGTTTGTTTTTCATTATATTTTTCAGTCGTGCAGTCTGGTAGGCCGGGGTGCAAGCAATAAAAAGATGTGTCGATGTGCCTGAGTGATCTATTGTTAGTTAAAACAGTAGAAGCAAAAAGGTACCCTGATACTATAGGTCAAAAATGTGAATACAGAAATAGATTGCTCATCTGGGCGGCTGGTTCTGTCAGTGTCGTTTTTTAATCGTCTCCGTCGCTCGTCTTGAGTGCTGGTTTTTTGACGGTGTTTTTTACGGCAAACCGAAAGACACCATCTCACGTATAAACTAACTGAAAGCAAATTACACTATTTTTTAATGAATACGACGCAACTCAGTAAATTTCGCACGCTTGGTCTTACCACTATTTTCGCTGTGTACTTTCTCATCCTGGTGGGTGGTGCAGTACGCGCGACGGGAGCGGGCATGGGGTGCCCGGACTGGCCAACTTGCTTTGGGCGCTGGATACCGCCAACCAGTGAGCAACAATTGCCGGCAAACTATCAGGAAATATATGCCGAGCGTGGATACGCAGACACTCGATTTAATGTAACTAAGACCTGGATTGAGTACGTCAATAGACTACTGGGTGTGTCGATTGGTATTTTTATCTTTCTAACGATGCTTGCATCAAGGCACTTTAAAAAAACCGATTCCATGGTGACCAAGGTGGCAGTTGTCGCTTTTCTTGCGGTGTGCTTTCAGGGCTGGCTAGGGTCGCGTGTAGTCGCCAGTAATCTACAGCCAGGTATGATCACGGTACATATGCTGATGGC
>JALZUX010000297.1 GCA_023301405.1 Granulosicoccaceae bacterium
GAGAATGAAGTTACCGTTAATACCGGCCCGAATACCTCGTGCTGAAAAAGATCATCTTTTTCGGTAACACCGGCAACTATAGTAGGCTCAATGTAAAAACCACCACTGTCTTGCAGGGTTTGCTTGCCACCGGTTATCACCTGCGCACCCTCAAGGCACTGCAACACACGGTTCATATGTACTTCTGAGTTTAGAGCCCCTACCTGAGTACTCAAATCCAACGGATCACCAACACGCAATGCCTTAGTGAGTTCTGTGATTTTGTCTAATAGCTTGTCGTGAATGCTGCTCTGCACTAACAACCTTGAACCCGCAATACAAACCTGACCTGCATTGCGAAAGATACCACCAACCACTGCTGCGGCCGCGGCATTAAGATCGGTGCAATCATCAAAAACAATATGCGGAGACTTACCACCGAGCTCAAGATAAACGCGCTTTAAGTTTGATTGAGCCGATGCCTCAAGTAACTTACGACCAGTCGCTCCCGAGCCGGTAAATACCAGAATATCAACGTCCATCGAATGCGCCAATGCATTACCGGCAGTAATCCCGTCGCCTGTCACTATATTGAGCACCCCATCGGGCATACCGGCTTCATGGGCCAGTTCGACCATACGCAGCAACGTAAGCGACGCAGTTTCGGAAGGTTTAAGGACCACACTGTTGCCGGTAGCCAACGCGGGGGCGATCTTCCAGGCACCGATCATCATCGGAAAATTCCACGGCACAATAACACCCACAACACCCACCGGCTCTTTGTGAATCAAACCGAGCGCATCCGGCGCAGTGGGGGCGATCTCGCCATAGATTTTGTCACAGCTTTCCGCATAGAAGCGCAGCGTATCTGCGGCAGACAGCGGCTCTGCCTTACAGGCCATGGCGATTTCAGTGCCGTTGTCCCTGACACCCAGCACGGCAATCTCAAGCGCATGCTGCTCTATGAGGTCAGCCCATTTCAGCAGGATTTTTTTGCGCGCCTTCGGTGCCATGCCAGACCAGACACCGGCATCGAAGCTGTTTCTTGCCGCAGCAACCGCCGCGTCGACATCAATTTGCCGAGCCATCGGGATTTCAGTGAGCGTTGAACCATCCAGCGGAGAAATCACCGGCATCAACTCGTCGGCGAGTTGAGATTTGCCATCGATAATCATCGATGGCGTCGCGACCGGCTTACTGCGCAGCGCGTTAATTTGCTCCTGAGTGATCATAGAGATCTTGATTCAACCTGTAGAAAGACCAAAATTTGAACACATATTTATTTCACATGTTAAATAAATGTCAGGTAAAATGTCAAGACAGCAACAGACAAATAATGACCGCCACATGCGACAGAAAAAGCACACGTTTTAATTCATTTAACAGAATCACTAATTAAAATCATTTACCAGGACATTGCGAAATGGCCAAAACCATACTGATTGTAGGAACTTTCGACACCAAGAACGATGAGCTGCAATACGTCAAATCAGTGATCACTGATCAGGGCGGCAAGGCACTGACGATGGATGTCAGTGTGCTGGGCGATCCTGAACTGCCAACGGACCACTCAAAGCACGATGTCGCCAGTGCAGCCTCCAGTTCAATTGATGCCGCAATCGCTTGTGAAGACGAAAACAAAGCCATGCAGATTATGGCGCAAGGCAGTTCTATACTCGCGCTGCGGCTTTATAAGGAGAATCAGTTTGACGGCGTTATTATACTTGGCGGCACCATGGGCACCGACCTCGCCCTTGACGTCTGTCAGGTACTGCCGTTAGGTGTGCCAAAATATATTGTCTCGACAGTTTCTTTTTCACCGCTAATTCCTGCAGAAAGACTATCCCCTGATATCCAGATGATTCTCTGGGCCGGTGGTTTGTACGGTCTTAACTCTGTCTGTAAAGCTTCACTGAGCCAGGCAGCAGGCGCTGTGCTCGGTGCTGCTAATGCAGTCGAAAAACCAACCGGCAGCAAACCGGTTATTGGCATGACATCACTCGGTTCCTCATGCCTAAGATACATGAAGTTACTAAAACCGGCACTGGACGCGCGCGGTTATGAGACTGCTATTTTCCATGCTACCGGTATGGGTGGTATGGCATTCGAAAAAATTGCCAGTCAGGGTGGCTTTGTCTGCGTAATGGACTTTGCACTGCCTGAACTCGGCAATCTGCTTGCAGGTAGCGTTGTTAATGCCGGTAGTGATCGGCTATTAAACGCAGGCCGCGCTGGCATACCGCAGCTGGTGGCACCCGGTTGCCTTGACCTGATAGATTTTGCAGGCTGGCAAGACATACCGGATCAATATCGTGACCGCCCCTTTCATGCGCATAATCGCTTAATAAAATCATCAGCACTAAACCACGAAGAACGCCGCGAGTCAGCCAGAGAAATTGGTAAACGATTACTGCAATCAACAGCAGAATCAAAATCACCTGCCCACGTGATCCTACCTGCAACCGGTATAGAAGAGTGGGATAAGCCAGGTGAACCCGCTCATGACCCTGACGCACTGGCAGCCTTCAGCGATGAGTTGCGAAATACCATCAAAGCGCCGTTACAATTGACCGAAATCAATGCGCATATCAATGACCAGGCGTTTGCAGACAAAGCACTGGAGATTTTTGACCAATGGGTAGCAGACGGTGTTGTGCCACGCGCATGATTGCCACCTGCTTATCAGCGGCCAATGGGTAATGCGCGCTTGAACAGCGACCGCTACAACATTCTGTTCGAGCCAGTAAAGATAGGCCCGGTCACAGCACCAAACCGATTTTACGCAGCACCGCACGCTACCGGACACGGATGGAATCAACCCCATGGCGCCATCGCATTGCGCGCCATGAAAGCCGAAGGCGGCTGGGGCACTGTGGCTGTACAGATGACAGAAATTTCACCAGACACAGACATGGCCAGTCACCCGATGGAACGCATCTGGGATGACTCCGATATACCCAGACATACTGCTCAGGTAGAAGCAATAAAACAACATGGGAGTCTCGCGGCAATTGAATTAGCACACGGCGGTATGCGAGCGCGAAATATTAACACCGGCCTTTCTGCAATCGGCCCAAGTAATCTACCCGTACTCAGACCAGAAGTGCCCACCCAGGCACGTGAGATGAGCCTTGCAGATATCAAAGCTTTTAGAGAATCACACAAGTCTGCATGCATTCGTGCGAAGCAGGCAGGTTATGACATATTGTATGTTTATGCCGCACATGACCTTTCTATACTCAGTCACTTTTTATCTATCAGAACTAACCGACGCACTGATGCCTATGGTGGCAGCTTACAAAACAGACTGCGACTCTTTAAAGAAGTACTGCAAGACACATTAGAGATCGCTGCAGGTGAAAGCGCTGTCGCGGTACGGTTTAGCGTTGCAGAGCCAGGTGTTGCAAACGGACTAACGCACGATGGTGAGGGTCGTGATGTGATTGAAGCACTGGCCGAACTACCAGATTTATGGGACGTAAATATATCTGGCTGGTCAAATGACAGTGCCACCGCGCGCTTCAGCGAAGAAGGCTATCAACAACCCTACACAGAGTTTGTAAAATCAGTCACGACAAAGCCTGTGGTGGGCGTTGGTCGATTCACGTCACCTGACCTGATGGTGTCATTAATCAAGCAAGGTAAACTTGATTTAATCGGCGCGGCCAGGCCGTCTATCGCTGACCCGTTTCTGCCAACAAAAATACAGCAAGGCCGCATCGAAGATATACGGGAATGTATCGGCTGCAACATCTGTGTAAGCATGGATAGCTACGGACTGCCAATCAAATGCACTCAAAACCCGACTATCTCAGAGGAATGGCGTCGCGGGTGGCACCCGGAAGCACCTGCCATTTCACACAAACTTCAATCACATTTGATCATCGGTGCAGGCCCGGCTGGACTCGAGTGTGCAGTCACACTTGCACGTGCCGGCCATAAAGTTACGCTTGCAGATGCCGCCTCCGAAGCGGGTGGCAGAGTCACTAAAGAAGCCCGCCTACCCGGCTTAAGCAGCTTCATTCGTGTACGTGACTACCGAACGCAGCAACTAAGCACCAACCCCAATGCCGACATGTATCTTGAAAGCAAAATGACCGCAGATGAAGTATTGTCTTTTGATGCAGATACCACCGTCATTGCAACAGGTGCAAAATGGCGGAATGATCTGGTCGGATCAACAAATTTTAATGCCCGCAATACCAAAGCAAAAATTCTCACACCGGACGACATCATGGCTAATGCGATGGCACAACAGCCACCGTGTAGCATAGTGGTTTATGACGACGATCATTTTTATATTGCCAGTAGCATTGCAGAGGCACTGGCCAAAGCGGGACACACCGTAGTATACGTCACAGCAATGCCGACGATCGCCACCTGGACCGACCATACTCTTGACCAACAGCGGATCATTGAGCGAATGGCAAACTTAAATATAGCGTTATATCCGAATGTTATACACAACCCTGATGACGAGTTCTGCTGCACACTAACAGGAAAGATTATTGCCATACAACATTCAATAATGGTGTTCGTTGGCGCAAGGAGCCCTATTGCGGATTTATATAATCAGTTAGTAGAACGCTCTCCAACTGGAATACCGCAGCACCTCTACCGGACTGGCGACTGCGTCTCACCCGGTATTATTCAAGCGGCTGTGCTATCTGGTCATTCAGTAGCACAACATATACTCAACGTTAAACAGACCCCCGCTAAGCGGGAACAGGTAGCACTACAAATTTAACCGGTTAGTTTTCACCTAACTAACTTATAGAACAGGTAATTTCAATGAATATGCCAGCCAAAGATTCAAATTTTTTAAAAGAGAACAACGCCCGTCATCAGTTTCACCCGATGGCGCATCCGGCAGACAGTCTTGCCAACCCGCCAAGAATCATCACCGGTGGTAGTGGCGTCCATATAACTGACATTGATGGCAAAGCCACAATCGATGCCGTTGGTGGACTATGGAATGTAAACCTAGGCTACTCATGCGAGCCGATAAAAGAGGCAATAACCAAACAACTTGATGCGCTGCCGTACTACTCTACTTTTCGTGGCACCTCCAACGATGCTGTGATTCATCTATCTTACGAACTGGCAGAATTCTTCAAACCCGATGGTATGGTGCGCTCTTTCTTTACCTCCGGTGGATCAGACAGTGTAGAAACTGCATTACGACTTGCACGCCAATATCACAAAATTAAAGGTGAACATGGCCGCACCAAATTTATCAGCTTAAAAAAGGGCTATCACGGCACCCATATGGGCGGTGCATCAGTGAACGGTAACGCAAACTTCCGCACCGCCTATGAACCACTACTGCCCGGCTGCTACCACATACCCGCGCCCTACACGTATCGCAATCCGTTCAACGAAACCGACCCTGCAAAGCTTGCCGTGCTTTGTGCCTCTGCGTTAGAAGATGAAATAGCATTCCAAGGTGCCAATACCATTGCAGCATTCATTATGGAGCCAATTCTTGGCGCAGGTGGTGTGATACCACCACATGAAAGCTTTCTGCCTATGGTGAGAAAAATCTGCGATAAGCACGGTATATTGTTAATCACCGATGAAGTGATCACCGCCTACGGTAGAACCGGTGCATGGAGTGGCGCAAGATTGTGGGGCGTTAAGCCCGATATGATGTGCACAGCCAAAGCGATTACTAACGGCTACTTCCCGTTTGGTGCATTGATGCTCTCACATGATATAGCCGACGTATTTGAAAATGATAAAACAGGTGCCGCCGCAATTGGCCACGGCTACACTTACTCGGGGCACCCTGTAGGTGCTGCTGCGGCCCTTGCGTGCCTTGAAGAAACCAAGCGCCTTGATGTAGTTACTAATGCCGCTGCCCGTGGAACCCAGTTGTTCGAGGGCGCTAAAAAACTACTCGACAAACACGAACTCATTGGTGATGTGCGCGGCGGACATGGATTAATGACAGCACTTGAGCTGGTTTCTGATCGACAAACTAAAGCACCGGTCGCTAAGGACGTACCGGTTAAGCTGCAAGAGGCCATCTATAAAAATGGCGTAATGGTGAGGGTGTCTGGCCCTAACTTGATTTTATCTCCACCTTTAATAATCAGTGAAGATCACGCCAATCAAATTATTTCAGCAATCGATGTAGGGCTTTCATCGCTATAAATATTATGACTACACAAAACACATCAGAAAATTTCGTTGCACTGCTTGGCACTAAGGGCGGGCCTGCGATTCGGCCCGGCTCTACCAATCCCACCTCAAACTTACTTACCATTGCGGGACAACAGATAGTGGTAGACTGCGGTCTAGGCGTAACACGGGGCTTGGTAAATCAAGGCATGCAGTTGCGTGATCTAAAAACCATATTTATTACCCATCTGCACTCTGATCACTATTTAGAGCTAGGGCCCCTACTACATACCGCATGGACCGCCGGGCTAAAAAACCCTGTAGTGGTTTATGGCCCCGCAGGGCTTGAGCGCTACTGGAAGCAATTTATTGTCTCTATGAGTAATGATATCGAACTACGCTTAGCAGACGAGGGACGACCAGACCTGGCAAGCTTAGTATCATTTCAACAACTTGACGATGGCACCATACTCGAAAGCGATGGTATAAATGTTAAAGCCATGAGAAACACCCACCCGCCTCTTACAGATACATTTGCCCTGTCGTTTCAATCAGGTACAGCCCACGTCGTGTTCTCTGGTGATACCGCCTACTTGCCAACACTTGCAGAGTTTGCCAAAGGGGCAGACCTACTAATACACGAAGCCATGCTGGAAGCCGCGCTACCGGCATTATTCAAACGTATAGGCAACGGTGATGATCGCCTTCATAAGCACTGGATGCGATCGCACACATTGGCTCAAGACGCCGGAAAAATCGCCACTACTGCCAACGTGGGTGCATTGGCTTTAAACCATCTTATCCCATCAGATGATCCCGAATATACTAACAAGCATTGGCAAGATGCTGTGCAAGACACATGGAGTGGCAAGCTTCATATCACTACAGACGGCATGAAAATTCCGTTTGGACAATCCATTTCGTGAGTGTCACACCTGCGCAACTACTAGCACGGTGCGCTAAGCTACCAAGGCCCAACGTATCTACTTTTTATGAAGATCCCGTGCACCTAGTACGCGGCGCCGGGGTTTGCGTATGGGATGCAGAAGGCAACCGCTACCTTGATTGCTATAACAACGTACCCCGCGTAGGCCATTGCCACCCACATGTGGTAGCCGCCATTGCCAACCAGGCCGTACTCACCTTGTTAGGACCGGCTCATGGCTGAGTGCATCACCAGCGCACTGGGAGCACCTGCGCTTTGAGTATAACCATAGCGTTACAAGCGTTGAAAATCTGGGGCATGGAAGATGTATCTATCACGTTAGTTGCGCAGCGAGAGAACCTTGTATACCGCATACTGAACCAACACAGCCGACAGGCCTATGCATTACGCTTGCTTCGAAAGGGACTACGCAATAAAGCAGAAATTTCATCTGAGTCTGCTTGGCTACAGGCGTTAACTTCTGGCGGGCTAAGTGTGCCTGTACCATTAGAGACACAGTGCGGGCATTTGTGCATTGAAATAGACGGACAGTTTATTGATATGCAAGTGTGGTTAGCGGGAAATACTCTAACCCACCATAGCCAACCTGATCATTATCGTGCATTAGGCAAAGCCATGGCACGGCTACATAGCTTGTCAGATCAGTGGGTATTACCCACAAACTTTCAAAGACACGCATGGGACCGTGAAGGTCTACTGGGGGACAACCCGGTATGGGGTCGATTTTGGGAAAACACAGCGCTAGACAGCTCACAGCAAGCTTTGATGCATAAGTTTAAAATAACCGCATCTCTTAAACTGCAGAAGCTACACAGCGCTCTAGACTACGGACTGATACACGCTGACCTAGTACCCGATAACGTACTGGTAAAAGAGCAACAGTTGCACTTAATTGATTTTGACGACAGCGGTTTTGGCTACCGACTATTCGACTTGGCAACAGTGGTACTTCGACTTCAACGAGATCCAGAACATAATATTTTTATCAAAGCGCTTATACAAGGCTATGCAGCGGAGCGTAAGCTTGACCTTGAAGCATTAGATCTATTTCTAGCCGTTAGGGCCTGCACCTACATAGGCTGGATAATACCTCGTAGAAAAGAGCTGGGCGGTGATGCGCGCTGTGCACGATTTATTGAAACAGGTTGTCTACACGCATCAAATTGGCTGGCTGTAAACTATTAAACACAATGTACAACCCGAATACCACCGACAACCCGCATCGTAAAAGAGAAAATGCGAATTATGCCTCAACCCTGTTTCAGCAATACATCGACACAACAAGCCGTGCAACTGGGAAATCCTGCTTAAGCAACGGATCAGCCACCGCTTCGATGAGCTCCTTTAGCGAGCGCATGGCAAGTAACAGCCAGGCAACTACAGCAATGCACCACCACAACCAATAGTTATCTTCGAAAGCGCGTTGCAGCGACCAGCCAAGCAGACCACTGATTGTCACGACCAGCACTAACGTCAACAAACTATACTATCGTCCGTTGAAACGTACTGCAGTGGTCCATCGGTTAAGTCTGCTTTCGAACTGATCAATGGGCTTGCCAAACTCACGTCCACTATTGAATGTACATATTCTGAATATGGCTTTAACTTAGCTCAGTAGTTTGCAGATTGCCTCCTTCGTGAACTCTGCCGCTTTAAAGACAGTTTTTTCCATCAGGGTAAACCCGGTGCATTGCTAACACAGCGAATATGCCTGCCACCTCAATCCCCCTACCCTTTGTAAGATGTGTTTCCTTGCATAAATTCAGGGGCCCGATTGGCTCATACTACAGTCCGATTTCAGCGCTGCGGTGTGGCCCATCGGTGCGGATTAGTCTTTGTGAGAATGAAAATACGAAATGCGATGTAGTTCACAAATAGGTAGGTTGTGTGAACTGTGCACATGTGACTGGCGTCCCAAATGCCTTCAATACCGGTATCCACTGTGTAAACAGTGGTGCAGCCAATCAGGGAATCAAGGACGAGGAGGTTCTTATGCCAGACCAGAAGAAATCGGCACCGAGCAATAACCACGCAGGTGGTCAGGACACACAGAAAACGGGTGACATACAAGCCACCATTCCGCACGTATCTTCAGTGCGGGATTACGTTCGCACGCATACTATGAATCGTTGGGCGGCAAACGATTCCCATCGTTTTGCGTTGGCAGATTTTCTGATACAGCATCAGCGTCACCGTGCCAACGCAGAACTGGACACTGAAAAGCACAAAGGCTAATGATAAGCTTAAAGATCCAACGATGATCTGGTTTATTGCCAGAGCTAGTAGACATGGAATAAAGGGGTTGGGCTAATTTTTCGGAAATCAAAACCGTTTCAGCGACAATCAGCTTGTTCTATAACGTTGAACTATACAAAAATAAACTGCCCCACATTCCATTTTTCCACGGCGAATATGCCTGTCGCCCCAATCTCATACCCTTTTTAAGGCGCCTGTCCTTGCATTAGCTATTAAAAAAACCGTGTTGTTCTGAGCACTGCCATTCGCACTAGCGGCATGTGGCCGAAGCGGTGTTAGTGGTGTCACCGGCAGTGGTAGCGACAGTAGCAACGGTGATGAAGTGGCTACTAACACACTGAATTTGCTTAATATTAGCATGTGTATCGATGTAATTCTTCCCGACACAGGCGCAAGTGCTTCTGTATCCACCATAAAGTTTCACAGTTTAACAGGCTTGTTCACCTTATTGTTACTAAAGCTTCGTGTCGACTTGCCGCTGTTGGGGCTGACCTCACGGTAACCGTATGCCTTGTCGGCAGAGGCGCGAACTGGCAGTGGAGATACCAAGATACCCGGCACTAATTGAACTTGAATTCGATTTCTTGTGTCTACACAAGCAATTAAAAGCGAATCGTTCTCGTTGACTGTTAGGATATGTGTCGTTGGTACTTTCCTGACACCGACCCAAAGCGCTTCTGTAGACCGACAATTAGAGAGGTTCATCAACCTTGCTTTATTCTGCAGTTCAGTGGCGCACTTTCCACAAACCCAAGGCACTCGGTTTTAGTGCTCTGGCATGGTGGTGGCTGCGCTCTTTGAATTGTTTATCGCAAATCTCGTCTTGAGTATTAGGCAAAATTCCACAATGGTTAGAAAAATAATAGTAATCGCGCTGGCGTCGATTGTATCGCTCGGACTCGCGTCCTGCGATTCTTCAACGGTTGTTCAAACGCCAGATTCCAGTCCGGCTGACAATACCCCAACGAGTCCGAGGGATTTACCAGATGGTTCTGAGCCAACTGATGCACCCGAGTCGCCCGAC
>JALZUX010000298.1 GCA_023301405.1 Granulosicoccaceae bacterium
GAATCACCCGTTGATGCTACACCGGCACCACCAGTCGTGGCGTCTGCGTTTCGGGAAATTCAAGACACCGTATTTTCTCCAATTTGTGCAGAGTGCCATGGAGCAGCCTTTCCATCAGCAGGTTTACGACTTGACGATGGGGCTTCATTTGCAGCACTTGTGGGTGTAGCGAGTGCGGAAGTCCCCAGTTTAAACCGCATTCAGCCAGAAGATCCTGATAACAGCTATTTGATACAAAAGATCGAAGGAACTGCCGCTGTGGGTGCACGCATGCCTTTAGGGGGGCCGCCACTTCCGCAAACTACTATAGATTTGATCCGACAATGGGTTACTGATGGTGCTTTACCTGAGACTCCGTCACTGGCAGCAAATTCTGCGCGTGTTGTATCGGCATCAGTGCAAGCTGACCAAATCCTAAACAACATGCCTGAAACGATATCCATTGTATGGAGCGATGAAGTGGATCAACCCTCATTCGACAGCGCAGCCGTTACACTGGTGGGCAGTGGAGGTGACAGCACGTTCAATGATGGCAATGAAGTACCCGTTGAGATGAGTTTGACAGCATCAAGCAGTGGCTTTGTAACCAGTTTTTTAACGGGCCTCACCAACCCCAACAATGATGCCTATCAGTTGCGAATCAGCGGCAGTGATGATATCCGCGCATTAGCAGCGGATGCAGCGGCGATAGACGGCGATGGTGACAGCATTCCTGGTGGCGACTTCGTGCGTAATTTTACGATCACCAGTCGATAGCTGCATCCATGCACTGCTGCACCCCTGTTTGCGGGTATTCACTGGCAATGGCGTCCAAGACTCCTTCAAGCCTATCAACACAGGCGATAAGAATATCGTTTGCACCGCGATTCTAAATTTTAGTTGGTACTGAAAAGTAAAACTTAGCGTCTTCTGTATCATCCAGCCCGAGTCCTGAAGGAGTAGCGTTTGTTACATCAGCGAGATCGAAAGTAAAGTGCTCGCATTAGTGATATTGTTTGTAATAAAAAATTCCTCGTGTGGTGGATAAGTAAACTCGCGTGTATTGGTTTTAAACCGGGATTAAGAGAATATTTTTTGTATGCAGTGGCCGGGATTAGCCGGGACAGGCACTCTGTAGTCGTACCCGTTGCAGCATTGTGGACTCAGCCAGAAAAACACCCGGCTTTCTTTTAAGTGCCTTTCAAAGAATTCTTTTACCGCAGATTCCGGTTTGTCCTGTTTTACACATTCTGCAACCGGAGAAAATCACGACGCCCTTCCGCAACAGGATCAGTGTTGGTATCCGGAGCAAGTAATTCCCTCACATGACAAGATTGATGACGTTCTGTTGCCGGCAACGACAGGTAACCCCACGTTCGATAATCAGGCCTTGACGCATAGAGTAAATGTTGACAGGCATTGCAAACCGGAGCCAGTCTTTAAACAGGTATTGTTTAGATAAAATTTCTGTTAAGCGACAATTACAATCGATCATCATGCTGCTCTCGTATTCAATCGAGGTGCAATTCGGTTTTTTTTGGGGGCGGGCTCACAAAAAACATCCAGTGTTTTTATTTAAACAGTGAGATGTGTCACAAACAAGTATGGTCTTTAGTGGTAATTTGGCGGCGATTGGATGGCACGATGTGCGTTGCGTTATATATTTTTACAACGCTATAAATATCCTACTAACTATTAACTAATAACTATCGAGTATTAAGTTTGAAAATTAAAATCGGGCTGCGTTCGCGCACGGTACTGGCTGGTATGGTGGGTCTTATTGCTAGCAACTTTGCATTGTCTGGCGCTCACGCTCAAAACTTTCCTTATCAGGCTATTCGCCTGAATAATGGCGAGCCCATTATCGAGCCCTCAATGTTCTCAAATGCCAGTGAAGGCGAAAATATTAACGGGCCTTCTCTTATCCGCGTTCCTGACTGGATACCTGCCAACGAGCGAGCACACGCGACAGCACAATATTATTTATATTTTGCCCATCACGCCGGTGATTACATCAGAATGGCTTGGGCTGCTTCAATAGAAGGCCCGTACCGCTTGTACGACGACTCAGGTAATATTGGTGACAGGGGTGTGTTAGACAATGGAGAAGAGGATATAACTCTGGGCAACGGCATTGTTATTGAGGAAAACCATCTGGCATCTCCAGATGTCCATGTAGACAATGAAAACGAACGCATTATCATGTATTTCCACTCAGGCTCCTCGTTCTTTGTTGATGGTGAAGAGAAGAACAAGCAAGTGAGTTGGGTGTCGACATCGCCTTATGGACTGGAATTTTTTAATGGAATAGAGTCGGTTCAGTTTGGGTCGTCGTACTTTAGAGTCTTCGAATCGAGTGGTGATTTGTACGCGTTGGACAATGGTGCACGCATAAGTCAGGCTCCCGACTTGGACGACCCATGGAGAGCCCCGAATGGACACGATTTCACAGATTCGCTATGGGAGAGAACCCCTAGTGGTCATGTATTCCAGGATGATATCCCAGTGCCGTCTTCAGAGCTGCGTGTCAGGCATACCGGTGTACATGTTGATGGCAATCAGTTACTGGTGGCTTACTCAAGGCGTGGTGAGTTCCAGGAGAGAATTCAGCTATCGACGATTGATTTACGCGATGATTGGACTGATTGGGACCCAACGTATCCGCCAATAGAAATACTAGCGCCAAATCCTGGCTGGGAAGGCGGGCAACGCACTATGGATAACTCAGAAAGCAGTGATGCGACTGATGTTAACCAACTGAGAGATCCTGATATTTTTCAGGATACGGATGGTCAGCTGTATCTGCTCTATTCAGGTAATGGTGAAGAAGGGATCGGTATCGCCAGATTCTACGAAACGCCCAATCCTGATATCGAACTCAGGGCCAGTGCTGATGCTCATGTAAGGCAGAGCTCAGGAAACAATTTTGGTAGTTTGAGCACAACAAGAGCAAGTTCGGGTTCTAGCGATGCTGATCAACGGCGACTTTACATGACATTTGATCTGTCCGATGTTAGAGATGTTGAGCATGCAAGCATCCGTTTGTATGTCGACTTAACTACCGGAGGTCCTGTCACGGTTTACGAAACATCCTCAAACTGGTCGGAAAACAATATCGATCGTGACAACGCCCCTTCATTAGGTGATCCAATTTCAACAGTTCATTTGACTGAAGATGATCAATTCTATGAATGGAATATCACGGAATACGCCAGGCAAAACACTGGAGACGAATTAAGCGTTGCATTTGATATTGCACCTTCTAACACTGCAAACCATCGTTTTACAAGTCTCCAGAATAGTGCTGTAGACAGAAGGCCTGTTATCTTGATTTCCGATTAATCGAGGTAGATATTGGTAATGGGGACCATCAATGTACAAGTTGTACATTGATGCCCTCAAGCTTCAAGTATTGAAGCAACAATATGGATAGAAATGACTGACGTGGTAGCTGGTTGGTGAGAGTACGTGTCGCCGCAATCAAGACTAACAGCACAGTCAGTCAA
>JALZUX010000299.1 GCA_023301405.1 Granulosicoccaceae bacterium
CTGATTCGCTTCGCCCATAGTGAGTTACAAAAGCAGGATCAAGTAGCGCTGGTCGATTTAATCGACGGCAAGCCGCTGATCGATGGTTTGGCTGAGTTAGTGGCTTGGCTGCAGCTTGCTGATACCGAATTTAAAAGTGTGACTGACGGGACATTCATCGACACCATAAGTTGGCAGGCGAAGCGAGATGACGGTACGATAGTGAAACGTAGCGCAAAGTTGCCACGTGTGATCCTGATGCGCCCTTAACGATGAGCCTGTTTGACAGCGTAGTTAGAGTGACGGGTTAGATATCAGGGCAGACATTTTTGTTCAGATGGGGCGAATAGTTGTTTTTCGTTATCGATATTAATCGAAGTTTTTGGCCAAAAGGCTGCACCGGCGGTAGGTCTTCGGGTGTGGATAGGTCTCTTGCCAACAGCTGGCTGTGCGATCTGGGGTCAGCACGCGATCGTAGTAAAATCGCTGTGAAAAAATAGCAGAAAACTGATGACTGAACATGATTTCACCCTCGGCGCTACGGACTCTTCTGAACAATCATTGACGTCAGAACAGCATAATCTGGGTCGTGTATTGGTGCCCTTGTTTAAAGGTGTTGTGTATCAGGCGGCAGATCCCGAGCGCTGGGACTCACTGATTACGTTGCAACCTCGGATCCGCGATCATGTCTCTGTACTAGGGCTTGAACTGATGCTTGATGAAGCCGAAGGTTGGGCTTTCTTGCGCACGCGACCAGTGGATGATGATCAACAGGAATTGCCACGGTTAATGACGCGTCGCGCACTGTCGTTTCCGGTGTCATTGCTAGTGGCGTTACTGCGTAAACGTATGGTTGAATTTGATGTCGCTGGTGGCGCGACTCGCTTGGTGCTTTCGCGAGACGAAATCGTTGATATGTTACGACTGTTTATGCCTGATACCAGTAACGAAGCAAAACTGATTGATCAAGTGGATACACACATTAATAAAGTGATTGAACTTGGCTTTCTACGCAAAATGAAATCAACTGAAGCGTCCGGCCATGGTCCGGTGGCAAGCTTCGAGGTCAAGCGGATCATTCGTGCTTTTGTCGATGCTCAGTGGCTTTCAGAGTTAGATGAAAAACTGGCTGCTTATGCAGCGGTGTTAAAAGGTGAAGAGCCTCCAGTGAAGGTTGCAAAAGTGGATCGTGCTGAAACTAAAATACAAACTCTGGAGGATGTAGAGTCACAGCCGATGGGGCAATCAGAGCCCCTTGCAGAGTCAACGCCTGAAGTTCCACCAGAGTCACCGCAGCAAACACTACTATGAGTCAAGCGCAAACAGACTCATTTGATTTCAGCGACAACGAACAGCAAGTTGGTTTCAGACTGCGCCGGCTCGAAGTGTATAACTGGGGCACTTTTAACGGCTCGGTATGGGGCTTTAATGTAGATGGCCGCAACGCGCTGCTTACCGGGGATATAGGATCAGGAAAATCAACGCTAGTTGATGCAGTCACCACATTGTTGGTACCGGCGCAAAAAGTGGCTTATAACAAAGCGGCTGGCGCCGAGGCCAAAGAGCGATCGTTGCGCTCTTATGTGCAGGGTTATTACAAATCAGAACGAGACGATGGTACCGGCTCAGGCAAGCCGGTCGCGCTGCGTGATCGCAATTCATACTCTGTGATACTGGGTCAGTTTCATAACGAGGGCTTTGATCAAACGGTGACACTGGCACAGGTGTTCTGGATGGGAAAGGCGCAAGGTCAGCCGACGCGTTTTTTCTGCTGCATTGAGCGTGAAGTCAGTATTAAAGAGCACTTCGCAGGCTTCGGGTCGCAAATGCCGGCACTGAAAAAGCAGCTGAGAAAAGCAGGTGTAGAGATACACGAGAGCTTTCCACCTTACGGTGCCTGGTACCGGCGGCGATTTGGTATTGAAGATGAGCAAGCGATGGATTTGTTTCACCAGACTGTATCGATGAAATCAGTGGGCAACCTTACCGGTTTTGTCCGCCACCACATGCTTGAATCGTTTGACGTCAAGCCACGCCTTGCAGCACTGGTGGCACACTTTGACGATCTGAATCGAGCGCACGAGGCCGTGTTGAAAGCTCGCCGCCAGATACAGTTACTTGACCCGATCGTAGGCCACTGCGATCGGCATGCGGAGCTGTCGGCGCGTGTGGCTGATCTGCTTAACTGTCGCCAATCGCTTCGGCCATGGTTTGCCGCGTTAAAAATAGAGCTGATTGATCGTCGTTTGGAAAACATTGCGCGTGAGCTTGAACGCAACTTGCAACAGTTGCAGCAGGTCACCACAAGGCGTGATAGCTTGCGTTTAAGAAGCGATGACTTACGGCGTGATATCGCTGATAACGGTGGTGACCGCCTTGATAAAATTGATGCTGAACTATCACAGGCCTCTACCGAGCGTGACAAACGTAGCGCTGAGGCCAGACGTTTTGAAGCGCAATTAAAGCAAATTGACGAGCTAATGCCTGCCGATGAACAGGCGTTTTTGTTATTGCGTGAACGTTTTCAGGCAGAGCAGGAAAGACAGCAAAGCCGATCTGCCGAGTTTGACAATCAGCACACTGAGGCCAGTGTGCAGATGCGTGATCGCCGTGATGAACATGAATCGTTGAGTGCTGAGATATCATCATTAGAGCAACGCCGCAGCAACATTCCTGTGGCGCAAATTCGTTTGCGTGATGCCTTGTGTGAAGCGACTGGTCTGCAAGCGGATGATGTGCCGTTTATTGGTGAGTTGTTGCAGGTCCGCGAGGATGCCCATCAATGGGAAGGTGCCGCTGAGCGAGTACTGCGTAACTTCGGCTTGTCACTGTTGGTCTCTGATGAACACTATGCCCGCGTATCACAATGGGTTGACGAGACACACTTGCGAGGACGGGTTGTTTATTATCGGGTTCGTGTGGGGGCCGGGCAACATCGCTCAGGGCGTGATAGCCAATTGCCCGCCAGCGATTCTCTGGTTAATAAACTACTGGTTCATCCGGATACGGTGTTCCATGGCTGGCTGCAAAACGAATTGAATCAGCGCTTCAACTATGTTTGTTGTGATTCACAAGAGCAATTTCATCGTGAGGTCCGTGCCATCACCCGTAACGGGCAGACCAAGGGTCGTGGGGATCGTCATGAGAAAGACGATACACATCGCATTGATGATCGCAGTCGATTTGTTCTTGGTTGGTCTAACGAAGAGAAACTCAAGGCGCTCAATAGTCAGCGGTCGCTGCTTGAAAAACGAATTCATGAAATATCGACAACCCTTGAAAGTGTTAGAAAAGCGCGGGACGCTCTGACGCTGCAGTTACGTGCGTTGGCAAATGTAGAAGCGGTACGAACCTGGGAGGCTCTGGATTGGCAGTCGCAAGTGGTTCGCGTTGGAGTGCTTGAGGAAGAGCGCAAAGCGCTTGAAGCAACATCTGATGTGCTGCGAGCACTTACGCTACAGCTTGATAGTGCGGTAGAAGAGTTAACAGCGGCAGACGTAGAGTTTGGCGCGCAGCAGAAAAAAATTGGTGAAACCAATAATAAGTTAACCACGGCGCAACAGTTGTATGTCGCAACACAAAGTATTCTCAGAGAATGTGCCGAACTTGAACCACTGTCTGAGGAGACTGAAACCACAGTGAGTTCTATTTCCATAGAAGAGCAAACAGAGTTTGATCGTGGACGATGGATACAATCACAGGCGCAGGCAGAAGATAAGCTATTGCTTGATGCCGGGCGTTTGCAGAGTATGCTCAAAGAAGCGCTGGATGAGCCGGTGTTTACCGTGGAGTCTATTGATAACCGGCAAAGTGATATGCGTGAATGGTTGCAACGCCAGATAGACAACGACAACGCTACCGCTACTCGCGTGGGGCAACGAGTAGTAGCTGCGATGACAAGCTATTGCGCCGAGTACCCTATCGACACCAATGAGGTAGACGCCAGCCTTGCGGCCAGTGATGAATTTCGCGCCATGCTGACGGCTTTACAGGCCAATGATCTTCCGCGCTTTGAATCAAAGTTTAAAGAGTTACTCAACGAAAATACTATTAGAGAGGTGGCTAACTTTCAGTCGCAGCTTAATCGTGAGCGCGATGAAATCAGGGA
>JALZUX010000300.1 GCA_023301405.1 Granulosicoccaceae bacterium
TAGGACGACAGGAGCTCGCAGGTACATTCAACGTAAACACAGCAGATTGTCGCTGCGGTGAAAATTTGTAACAGTTGGCAAATAAACCATACCGAATGAATAACGACTTAATTGTCACCGATTCAACCTTTTTAAAAAGGATA
This sequence comes from Granulosicoccaceae bacterium, assembly GCA_023301405.1. Taxonomy (GTDB): domain Bacteria; phylum Pseudomonadota; class Gammaproteobacteria; order Granulosicoccales; family Granulosicoccaceae. The sequence goes on from JALZUX010000300.1 coordinate 144, forward strand.
AAAACACCCGCGCGCATTGATCATGGGCCTATTTAATCTAACCAAATGGCGAGGGCATTACGAATAGATATTCTTCACGCCGCCACTCATCGGCTAACCACAAAACACTATGGCTTAGCATTGGATAATACAGCGACTTTCTATAAAAAACACTGTAGGCAACGAATGATTCAAAGCGTGGTCAAACTGCGGTTTTTTAATATGCACCCCACTGCCATTCAATTCAATGCGCAGCCCGCACTGTTGATGAAGACTCGCCGTATGACCGCCACACAGCGGCAAGAGTGGAAGGCAGATTACTTGATCCAGTAACAAGTGTGGGCTGCTATCTGCCAAGCGCGATCAGGAAGATGCGATGCACTATTTTAGTCTATTGGTGAGTAGCCACAGTGCTACCCTGACAGTAACCTTGTATGCAATTTTGACACCGCCGGCATACTTTTTATCAGTGGCAATTTGATGGTGTGCGGCGATAGGCGAACAAGCCCGGTTGCGTTACCTTCTTCGACCACTATCGGCTTCTGCCTCGCAGATATGATCGGGCTTATAAAATGATACCAAGCTTATTTTCGTGGCAGGAGGCCGTAGGGTTTTGGACAAAAAATTTGCATCATACGTAGTCCTTCATATTGAATGCCAAACGTTTATAACTCACTGTCGTCCTGCGAAGATTAGAAAAAATGCAAGCATGCCTCCTTTGCTGCATCCAACAGGAAAAGCGGGCCCGTCAGCGAATAAAAAACCTGCCACTAAGCTAACTGACCACTTCCACTTCCACACAGCATAATCCCCCCAACAAAGGTAAACTACACAAATTCAAATTAACTCCCGCGGAATAACAAGCAATGACAAAAATCGGAATCGGCGTTATCGGTGCCGGGTATATGGGTAAAGCTCATAGTGTGGCTATGAATTCAGTCGGCGCAGTCTTTAACACCCCGTTAAAGCCCGTCTGTGAAATGATCTGTGCCACCACCGAAAGCGGCGCTGCAGCCAAAGCACAGGCATTAGGCTTCAACCGCTCTACAGCTGACTGGAATACACTAGTCAACGACCCCGCGGTAGAAGCCATTGTGATCGCCTCTCCCCAATCAACCCACAAGGAGATTGCATTAGCTGCAATCGCCAAAGGCAAGCCCGTTCTGTGTGAAAAACCGATGGGCGCATCTCTTGCTGAAGCGCGCGCGATGACTGAAGCCGCCGAAGCCGCCGGCGTGGTCAATATGGTGGGCTTCAACTATGTGCGAACACCGGCAACTCAATACGCACGGCAGTTGGTTCACAATGGAGAAATCGGCGATATCACCTGGTTTCGCGGTGAGCACACCGAAGACTTTCTCGCTGATGCCAATGCCCCGGCCAATTGGCGAACACGCGGCCGGGCTACCGGTACCATGGGGGATCTTTCATCGCACATGATTAACTGCGCCATCGCACTCATGGGGCCGATAGCCAGCGTCAATGCCGACATCGAAACAGTACATGCAAAGCGGCCTGCAGAACAAAAAGACGGATCTGCTCACCCCACCGACCTAGAGGAAGTCACCAACGACGACCATGCCCATTGCTTGTGCCGATTTGAATCCGGTGTGATGGGACATTTGTATTTCAGCCGCGTTTCCAGTGGACGGAAAATGGGCTACGCCTATGAAATCGTCGGCACCAAAGGCGCTATTCGATTTGATCAGGAAGATCAAAACGCGCTATGGCTCTACCGCATGAACGATCCCGAGGCTGAGCGTGGGTTCAGAAAAATTCTGACCGGACCGGCACACCCTGATTATGTCGATTTTTGCCTTGGGCCAGGTCACGGTACCGGTTATCAAGACCAACTAATCATTGAAGCCAAAGATTTTTTAACAGCCATTCACAACGGCAAAGCACAATGGCCAACTTTTCGTGACGGCATGGAGGTTACCCAGGTCATAGAAGCAATGTGGCAATCGCACGATTCCCGTCAGTGGGCTACAGTCGAAAAATAATACATAAATCATCAGCACAACAGCCAATAGCTTACTCAAACAGATTGCGGTATCCACCGTGTTCCGCAACCTGACTGCAACATTCACAAGAAAAACCGACGCGGCGGAGCTAGATTTTTATAAGTTCATCAGCTGGTAAAACTGGCACGCGATGAAGTCAAGTGTTAAACAACCTGGTAATAGTCAAAGGGAAACCCGAAGCATTAGCGAGACAACACCAACCTAAGGTCACTCACAAAACAAGCTACCTACCACGCTCAAGATGACCTCTGGTTTTCTAAAAATCACGTCCAAACGCGTTATTATCCACACAACGAAAACCAACTACACAGGCGAAGTCATCCTTTGTTCTCCAGGCTGACGCAACAGCATCTTCAAAAGCGG
>JALZUX010000301.1 GCA_023301405.1 Granulosicoccaceae bacterium
AGGATTTACCGGTCGGGCAGTGGCAGCTAGATGCGAACGGGGATACTCAATCGCTTAGCAATATTAGCCTGAAAGGACAAACGCTTGATGGCACTGTAACCGCCACAGGAGATGCGCTTTGGAGTCCATCACCGCAATGGACTATTGATCTGTTGGCTGATCGAATTAATCCTGCGGTAGAGTGGCCTGGCGTTGACGGTAGCATTAGTGCGGTACTGCGTAGCGTTGGGTCTGTTGACAGCAATGGTCCTAACGTGAATGTCCAGATAGTTGAGGTGTCTGGTGATTATCAGAAACAACCCCTAACAGGCGCTGGTGAAATTAATATTGTAGATGGTGTAGTAACTATTGATCAGCTAAATCTTCAGGCGGGTATTGCCTCTCTTGATGCCAATGGCACGCTTGGAGAAACCTTGGCGCTTGACTGGAAGCTTAATGCGCCGGCGTTAGACCAGATTCTGCCCGGCATGAAGGGTGATGTTGATATCAAGGGCAAAGTTGCCGGCACCGCACAAACACCTTCGACTGACTTCACTATTGATGTGGAAAATTTTGTGGCTGAAGGCATCACTGTAAAAAGTATTAGCGGTGATGGTTCAGTTGATCTCAGTGGTAATTTGCCATCAGAAGTCAAGCTTGATGTGCTTGAAATTAATATCGCTGGACAAGAGTGGGATCAATTGGAAATATCAGGCAGTGGATCGCCTGCAGAGCACAAGTTAGGTTTGACCCTGACCGGAGAGCTAGCGGAATTGACAACAGCAGTTAGCGGTGGTGTTGAGGGGCAGGCCTGGAAAGGAACTGTTGATAAAATAGATATCCTCAAGACCTTGGCAGGTGATTGGACGCTTGAAAAGCCAGTGCCCATCGATGCCAGTGCCGAATCGGTAGAGGCAGGGCAGTTGTGTATGATCAGTGATCCATCTTCGGTGTGTGTGGATGGGCAATGGAGTGGTGCCAATGGCGTGCTTGCAGAGATTGAAGTTAAAGAATTAAACGGTACAAGGTTTGGTGATTTTCTGCCGGTGGATCTGGTGCTTGATGCCAATCTGAGCGGTACCGCTACCGTAAAAACTGATGCTTCCGGTCAACCGGATGTAGTGGCCGATTTTATTATTCCGGGGGGCAACATCAATTACCTTGATACCGGTGAACCGGTCAGTGACAAGCTTGGTGAAAGTCGATTTCAGTTTGAACTGCGCAACGACAACCTAAGCTCTAAGATTGATCTCGATCTTGGTCCTATCGGCACCGCTAATGTCGATACAGTAATTGGTGCGTTATCGACCACTAAAAATTTAAGCGGTACCGTTAAAACCGATATTGAAAATATGGCTGTGGTCAGTATGTTTGCCCCTGACCTGCAAGCGTTGGAGGGTAAATTCGATACAGACATGACGTTGAGCGGAACACTTGATCAGCCGCAGGTTGTCGGTGAAACCGGTCTTAATGGGTTGGTGACTGAAATTCCTGCAATCGCTTTGAAAGTGCTTGATGGCACAATGAAAGCTGAAAGCGATGGCAAGGGCGGACTAAATATCACTGGCCAGGCAGTCTCAGGGGACGGGCGCATAGATATCACTGGCAAGGTGAATCCTTCAACCGGTGATCTGGAACTTGCGATCAAGGGCGAGCAATTCGAAGTAGCTAATACGGCAACTCAGCGCGCAGTGATCAGTCCTGATCTGAACGTAAAAATTAGCGGTGAGGATATAACCGTCACCGGTGATGTGCATATACCATCGGCCTTTATTCAGGCGGGCGGGGAAGATGCGCTGGTTAATGAATCCAGTGACGTCGTGATTGTAAACTCTGATGATGACGTTGTTAGCAATAAGCCGGAAAGTACCGTCACTCTTGATGTCAAAGTCACCCTGGGCGATGATATCCGCGTCAAGGCGGGCCCGTTTAACGGTGCCTTGGCAGGTGGACTGACCGTGCAGCAGCAGCCCGGTCGTGTAGCAACCGGTTCAGGTACTATCGAAGTGGTTAGTGGTGATTTTCTGGTTTACGGACAAAAGCTGACCATGGAAACCGGACGTGTGTTGTTTGGGGGCGGGCCAATAGATAATCCAGGGCTTGATTTAGTTGTTGCACGTGACGTCATTGCCTATGACGTAAAAGCTGGTGCTCAGATAACGGGTACCGCGCAAGCGCCTTTTCTGCGGTTGCAATCAGACCCGGCTAATACCGATGCAAATACACTGTCGTTTATCTTGTTTGGCAGGCCAGTCGATAACGTTGGGGTTAGCTATACGTTGGGTAAGTTTATCACCCCTGACTTGTATGTCAGTTACGCCAGAGATCTGTTTGATAGAATAAGCACGTTTAATCTTCGCTATCGAATCTCTGACAAGCTAGCGTTGATCGGTACCAGTAATTCGGAGAATTCCGGGGCAGATATCATCTATACCATAGAGCGTTAGTGATATAGGTATCCCTGATGTGGGGGAATAAAGTTTTAAATTCGACTAGCACTTGTCTATCAACGATGTATATACTGCAATCAAGGTCGATTTTTAGTAATGCTGTTTGCGTGGTCACACTTGATTCCGCAGTCGGCACCTGAGTCAGGGTACTCTCGCTGACTGAAAAAATTCAAGCGGGCTTTTTACAGTCTCCGTCATAAAGTTTTTTATGAGAATTAATCATGCATATTTGTATACCTAAAGAGGTCTATACGGGAGAATGCCGGGTCGCGCTTACCCCTGAAACAGCTGGTCATATTCAAAAGCTGGGTCACACAATAAACATTGAAGCCGGCGCGGGTGAAGCGGCAAACTACAGTGATCAGTCTTACCGTGATGCAGGCGTCAGTGTCACTGACGATACACAAGCACTGTGGTCTAGCGCCGATGTAGTAATGAAAGTGCGGGCTCCCGGCGCGCATCCGCAGTTGGGTGATGAAATAGCACTGCTTAAAAATGACAGCATACTAATCAGTTTTATCTGGCCTGCACAAAATGAAGCACTACTGAAACAACTGGCTGAAAAAGGGATCACCGTGCTGGCGGTTGATTCGGTGCCGCGAATATCGCGGGCACAAAAACTAGATGCGTTAAGCTCGATGGCCAATATTGCCGGTTATCGTGCGGTGGTTGAAGCGGCTAATCACTTTGGACGTTTTTTTACCGGGCAAGTGACTGCGGCGGGTAAAGTGCCACCCGCTAAAGTAATGGTGATTGGCGCGGGTGTCGCCGGTTTAGCAGCCATTGGCGCGGCACGTGGCATGGGCGCTATTGTGCGAGCTTTTGATACTCGCCCCGAAGTAAAAGAACAAGTAGAAAGCATGGGTGCAGACTTCCTTGAACTTGAGTTCGAAGAAGACGCCAGTGGTGAGGGCGGTTATGCCAAGACCATGAGTAAAGAGTTTATCGAGGCTGAAATGGCGTTGTTTGCTGAACAAGCTAAAGAAGTTGATATCATTATAACAACGGCATTGATTCCCGGACGCCCGGCACCTGAGCTTATCAAAACTTACATGGTTGAATCCATGAAGCCAGGCAGTGTGATTGTTGATCTTGCAGCCGAGCAGGGCGGTAACTGTAAGCTGACTCGTGCCAATGAAGTGGTAAAGCACGGCGGTGTGACGCTGATTGGTTATACTGATCTACCTAGCCGAATGGCGGCGCAGTCAAGTCAGCTATACGGCACAAATTTACGTCACTTGTTAACTGATTTAACGCCAGATAAAGACGGCGTCATTAACGTTAATATGGACGACGAAGTAATTCGTGGCACCACCGTGGTAAAAAGTGGCGAAGTCAGTTGGCCACCACCAGCGCCTAAGCTTAGTGCGGCACCCAAGCCTGTGGCGGCTGTAGCTGTGGCGCAAGCGCCCGCAGAACTTACTACGTTTGAAAAACTGCGTGGTACTGTCATTACGGCGGTGGTGGCAATAGCAGCGATTTTTGCGGTGGGGTCTGTTGCGCCTCCGGCTTTCATGAGCCACTTTACGGTTTTTGCTTTAGCTTGTTTCGTTGGCTATCAAGTGATTTGGAATGTATCCCCATCGCTGCATACACCATTAATGAGTGTGACTAACGCGATCAGTGGAATCATTGTTGTTGGTGCGTTATTACAAATTTCTTCGCCATCCGGGTTAGTCGTTTTTCTTGCAGCTATTGCAGTGCTGATCGCTTCCATTAATATTTTTGGTGGATTCCTTGTCACTCAGCGCATGCTGAAGATGTTCAGAAGATAGGGAGCAGCAAACATGAATTCAGGAATGGTTAGCGCCGCCTATATTATTGCGGCCATTTTGTTTATTTTGAGTCTTGCTGGTTTAAGTAATCAGGAAACTGCGCGCCGTGGTAACTGGTTTGGAATCGCAGGAATGGTAATCGCCATACTGGCCACTGTCTTTAGCGGCAATGTGGATAACTATGGTCTGTTGATCATTATGGTTGCAGTGGGTGGTGCTATCGGTGCCTTTCTGGCGATGCGCGTGCAAATGACACAGATGCCTGAACTTGTGGGGATATTGCACAGCTTTGTTGGTTTGGCTGCGGTGTTGGTAGGGTTTGCAAGTTACTTTGATCCGGATACGCACTATACCGGTTCAGAGCTCACTATTCATAACGTTGAAATCTATCTGGGAATTCTGATTGGTGCAGTGACCTTTACCGGATCAGTGGTGGCGTTTGGGAAGCTCAACGGCAAAATTAGCAGCAAGCCTGTAATGCTGCCGTACCGGCATTTACTGAACCTGGGCATTGGTGTGCTTTGTCTGGCGTTGTTGTTCCTATTTCTTGCTGCTGGCGGTAAGGGCTTTGGAGCAATGGTGCTGGTGGTGATGACTATTCTGGCGTTTGTTTTTGGCATTCATATGGTGATGGCTATTGGTGGTGCCGATATGCCGGTGGTGATCTCCATGCTAAACAGCTATTCGGGATGGGCTGCGGCGGCCACTGGTTTTATGTTGTCTAATGATCTGTTGATCATTGTTGGTGCATTGGTGGGTAGCAGCGGTGCCATACTTAGCTACATCATGTGTCGAGCAATGAATCGGCAGTTTTTAAGTGTGATCATGGGCGGTTTTGGTGCGGCCCCTGCGGCGGCAATAGACGACGACGGCGAGCCGCAAGGTGAGGCCAATCCCATTTCTGCCGATGAAGTCGCGCAGTTGCTGGTTGATTCTCAAGAAGTGGTGATTGTACCAGGCTATGGAATGGCGGTGGCGCACGCTCAGCATCCGGTATCTGAACTTACTAAAGCACTAAAAGAAAAAGGCGTTAATGTGCAATTCGCCATTCATCCTGTGGCGGGACGAATGCCCGGTCATATGAATGTGCTGCTCGCGGAAGCCAATGTGCCCTATGATCTGGTGCTTGAAATGGACGAAATCAACGATGATCTACCCGAGGTTGATGTAGTAATTGTGATTGGTGCCAACGATATAGTGAACCCATCGGCTATGGATAACCCGAATAGCCCCATCGCCGGTATGCCTGTGCTTGAGGTGTGGAACGCTAAATCGGTGATCGTTTCCAAGCGAAGTATGGCTACCGGGTATGCAGGTGTCGAAAATCCGCTATTCTTTAAAGAAAATACGCGTATGCTGTTTGGCGATGCAAAGGATAGCGTTGAGGCTATTCGCCAGGCCATTCGTTAACTTGTCATTGTAGTGCCTTGGGAATTAATGTGTTTGTTCCAGTAACAAGAAACTCGGAAGTATTGATCGATGAATAGGTTTTTTAAACAGTCGTTAAAAGTGTTTTTGGCGTGTGGTGTGCTGTTAATTGCGCTCAGCTCTGTGGTCCACGCTGAAGGTGAGCTAACCGGCCTTTGGAATACTGAGAAATCTGAAAAGGGCGCATGGCTGACTGTGGATATACAGCCGTGCGGTGATAAATTGTGCGGCACAATTGTCGAAGCACATGAAGCAAAAGATAATTCAATAGTCGGCACGGAAATGATCAAAGGAATGAAAAAGAAAAGCGATATCGCTTATTCTAAAGGTAAAATTTACGCCCCTGACACCATGAAATGGTACAACTCAAAAATGAAGCTCAACGATGGTGATCTTAAGGTTTCCGGTTGTGTATTTGGCGGTATTATTTGCCGATCGCAAACATGGACACGGGCTAATTAGTACTTGGGTAAAAACAAGCGCTACGCGGTAGTCTTTTGCACGCAATTATTTGCTGACTACCTGCATTTATGAGTAGCCTGTTTATAGTAAGTAATGGGTTCACGTGTGGTAGGTGAAATGTCACGCACTTGAGACAACCTTGCTACACGCTCTTTATGGACAAGCACTAATGTGTGGTCCTTCAATAAACTACGCGCTTTTGTTCATCGTTAAATTAAAAAACTAAAAAATCTAGCTAGGAAAAACATGCGGAATCTGGAAGCACCGGGGCGTTCACCCGTTCATTCACCTAACGGGATGGCGGCAACGTCGCATCCTCTTTCCAGCCAGGTGGCCATTGATATTTTGAAGCAAGGCGGCAATGCGCTTGACGCCGCGATTGCTGCCTGCGCGGTGCAGTGTGTTGTAGAGCCCCATTCCACTGGTATCGGTGGTGATTGCTTTTGCTTGTATGCCCCAAACGGCACGTCCAATATTATTGCCTACAACGGCTCTGGTCAGACACCGGCGGCCGCTTCTGTTGAGTGGTATCAGCAGCAAGGGATCACTGAAATTGAACGCCAATCACCGCATTCAGTGACTGTGCCCGGTGCGATAAACGCATGGGCGCAGCTGATGGACGATCATGGTGTGTTGACTCTGGCTGAGGTATTGGCGCCTGCGATTGCGTTTGCCCGCGACGGTTACCCGATTTCTTCACGTGTAAGTGTTGATTTTAAATCGCAATTAGCATTGCTGAAAAACGACAAAAATGCCGCGGCGGTATTTTTAAAAGACGGTAAAACACCAGCCGTTGGTACCATGCATCGCCAGCCGGCGTTGGCAGCTACATTAAGTGCCATTGCGGAAAACGGTCGTGATGCCTTTTATCATGGGGAAATAGCCAGTGATATGGTCGACTACCTGCAAGAGTTGGGCGGATTGCATACCCTTGATGATTTTGCTGCTGTTACCGGTGAATATGTTGACCCTATAAAAACCAGTTTTCGTGAATACGATGTTTACCAGGTACCGCCCAACGGTCAAGGTATTATCGCGTTGCAGCTACTAAACATTGTTGGTGAGTTTGATGCAAAAGAAGGTGAAGCACTTTCCGCCGAGCGATTGCATCTTGAGATCGAAGCCGGTCGTATGGCCTATCAGGACCGGAATCTGTATGTCGGTGATCAAAGCAAGGGCTGGGTACCTGTTGATTGGATCTTGTCTGCAGAACATGCTGATGAAATGCGTGCTGCCATTGATCCTGCCAAAAGCATGGAGAAGCTACCAGTGTTTAGCGCGCCAAAACAACAGAGCACTGTGTGTTTGAGTGTTGTTGATAAAGATCGCAATACTTGTAGTTTTATTAATTCAATTTTTCATTCTTTTGGCAGTGTGCAAATGGCACCGAAATCCGGTGTGATGTTGCACAATCGGGCTGAGTCATTTGTGGTTGATCCGGGTCACCCGAATTGCATTGGCCCGGGTAAGCGTCCTATGCATACCATTATTCCCGGTATGGTCACCAAGGGTGATCGTGCGGTGATGCCTTTCGGTGTCATGGGGGGGCATTATCAGGCCTATGGGCATATGCAGTTTCTAAGTCGCTTTTTTGATTATGGCATGGACATTCAGGAAGCTCAGGACGCACCAAGGTTATTTCCTGTGCCGGGTAGCGATGAAGTGGAAGTTGAAGCAACTCTTGATAGTGATACGGTAGCGGCGTTGCGTGCCAAGGGGCACAATGTGGTTCATCCGGAAAAACCAATTGGTGGTTCGCAGGCGATTTGGATTGATTGGGACGAAGGGGTTTTGACCGGGGGGTCTGATCCTCGTAAGGATGGGTGTGCTATTGGGTATTAAGGTTTAAGGGGTTTTGCTGCTTTGGGGTTGGTGTCGCCTTCGGCGGGACCTGCCGGGGGCTG
>JALZUX010000302.1 GCA_023301405.1 Granulosicoccaceae bacterium
CCTTCAGAGATTAACTGGCTAAAGGAGCTTTCTTTTGTCAGAACCAGCTTTTGTAAAAACCTCCATGCTAAATGCTATATGAGTGAAGCCTCTTGCATTATTACTAGTTTAAATCTTTATGAATTTAGCCAAGTTAATAATAATGAGATGGGCGTGCTGATAGACAAATACGAAGACGTTGAAATGTACAAAGACGCTTATGATGAAGCGCAAAGAATCATAAGAATAAGCGATGAGGTTCGAATATCGCTTGAAACCGTCGCTCCAGAAACCGCGCCACCCACGCAAAATAATAACGCCACCTCACAGAAAAGTTCGCCTGCTGCTGCAACGGAAAAGTTAACAACATCCAAGCTGGCAAAGAAGTTGGGCTTGAGCACAAAAGAACTGCTGGGAAAACTGGTCACCACTGGCTATGTAGTAGGCAACGAAGACGAACACAAGCTCACACCAAAAGGTACGGAAATTGGCGCGGAGATGAAGAAAGGTAGGTTTGGCGAATATTTCCTTTGGCCAGACAGTTTTAGTCTATAGAACCATGTAACGTACAAAAAATACCGTCACAGCTGCTCACCTTCAACAGCAGTCGATCAGCCCGAAAAACCCCACCATCTTTCAGTAACACGTTTGCAATGGCCAAAGGCCGATCCTGTCGATCTACTCCGCGTTTAATCGGCTTTGAGATTGTTCGTGGAAGAGTGTCATAGTGCCATGGATGGCACTGTAAGCGCCCAAAGTTCATAAATCAGGGGCATGGATGCCCGTGTGTGCGACCCTCTGTAGCGATCAATCTTAAAATTCCCAAGGCCCGCACTGGGCCGATTGGTCGCAAAAACAATTTGGTTACTTTTACTACTGAGAAGTGACTCCCGCGGAGTGACGAGTGATCAAAATCAATGCGATCCCTCAACGGTTTTTTGACCAGAAAACTATAGCCAAGTTAATTCTACAAGTGAGGCATGCCTCTATGTGTCATGCTACACCTTGACGGACTACATGTCATGACATATAATTAAGTGTTATTCGATTGGTATCCGGAAAAATTAATGCAACTCAATAAATACAGCGTCATTAAATCACTCGCAATCCCGCTGCTTTTAAGTCTGGTAGTCAGCACACCTTCATTCGCACAGAACAGCTCACCAAGCTGCGTTGACACGGATGGTGATGGTTGGGGTTGGACCGGCACTGAAACCTGCCGCGTTCTGCCAATCACCTGCATAGACAGTGACGGTGATGGCTGGGGATGGGATGGGGCAAGCACTTGCAGATTTACAGAAATCCCAACACCTCAAAGGCCGTTTTCCACTCAATTTTGTACCGATACTGATGGAGACGGCTGGGGATGGGACGGCACTGATACTTGTATGATTGATCAAACCGTGGCTGGCACCTGTATTGATACAGACGGTGATGGCTGGGGATGGAATGGTGAGTCTTCCTGTTTTATTGATACACAGTCCGGGTGTATCGATACCGATGGAGATGGTTGGGGGTGGAATGGTTATCAAACCTGCCGGGTATCTGTTGACACCACTGATCAAGAGCCCACAAATTCTTGTTTAATAAATGGCGCCTCAGTCAATACAGATCTCAGCCAACCCAGGTGCGATGCGCTGCTCGATCTTTATACATCTACCGATGGCAACAACTGGGACAACAATGATCAGTGGACCACCGCATCTGATCCATGTACGTGGTTTGGCATCACTTGCAATAACGACGAAGTAATTTATGTCGACCTTAGAAACAATGGATTGACAGGCTCACTGCCAGCTAGCATTAATCAATTGCAAGGGCTATCTGTGCTGGTATTGGACGAAAACAATCTGAGCGGCCCGTTGCCTGATGTCAGTGCTACGAGTATCACGTTCATGGACCTTGGCTTCAACCAACTCACTGGAAGTATTCCCGCAAGCCTTGGAAACCTGCAACTAGAGCTGCTTAACTTACGCCACAATCAGCTGACAGGACCTATCCCCGCAACTTTTGGCAGCCTTTCATTAGTAAATATTCTACTGTTGAATGATAACCAGTTAAGCGGGTCAATTCCTGCCGAGCTTAATAACCTACTAGGCGACTCAAGACGACTTGATTTGCTAGGTCTTCAAAACAATTTACTCAGTGGCAGTCTAGATGGAATAAGCAATCTTCAAAACCATAGACCTGGCATTGCCACTCTGGAGGGGAATCTATGCTTTACTGCCACCGATCCTGAATTTACCAGCTGGCTTAATGAGTTTGTTCGCGATTGGGATGATGGTTGTTTTTAACTTGCGTTATGTAGTAGCGCCGTTTAACGGCGCACTGCATTATCCAGACTACGCCGCCACATCAGGCGGTTCCTGACGGTCACACTTTTTGCAGTCGAGCTCGAGGCCGATTTTTTTCATGCGGCCTGCCTCTGACTCGACCCACGGACGGTCAGTCCACGGTGGGTTATGTCTGACGTGCTGATGATGCCCACAATCAAGCACTGCTACCCAATCATTAAGTTCGTCTTTTTTAAAGTCAGATATTTTAGCGATCATGACTTACTCATCAGCGTATAGAGAAACCTGTATTCAACCTTACTGTTCATTCTTTCGTTTAATAGTCTGTGTTTGATCAGGCTATCTTCCTGAACAACGACGTCTCCCCGGTACCAGGTAGAGAGACGTTTCGTCACGTGGCAATAGAAACCTGATGCAGTCAAATCTGATGGGGTCAAATCTTGACAAAGTACATCATATTAAGCAAAAGCCTTATCAGGACAGGCAGCTCTAATTTTTCTGGCCGTGAAAGCCAGAACGCTGTGATCAAATTCTAGCAACATCTAGCTCATGTGTTTAGGTGTAATCTTGCTGCCAGCTTTGGGGGCATGTGCCGGTAGCTTGTTATGGGCAGCCTCCAATCAACCCGCCGTGTCCCAGCATAAGATCACAGTTTAAAAATCACCCTATAGATACACTTACGGTTTAACTATTGCATATATTTCAAACTGGTTTATATTATACTGCAAAGTTAAACTAAAAGTATAACTATGTCAGCAAAACTAAACTGGCTCACCCGAAACACGTCGCCAGGCTCTGTTGTCTTGCAATCATGGTTGACAAGGCATGACTTCAGCCCGCAATTGGCCCAGAAATACGTCAAGAACGGATCGCTGGAAAAACTACGGTCTGGCGTATACGTGCGCCCCGGAAGAGCCCCCAAGTGGTCTAACGCGCTCAGCTGCTTGATCGAACAGCTGAATTTTCCAGTTCACCTAGCAGGCTTAACCAGCTTGACGCATCAGGGTAAGGCTCACTATCTCCAGCTCAATGAAACAACCGTTTGGTTAGAGATACCCCCCAGGAAGGTTTTGCCCCATTGGTTCAGAGCATTTCCCGACTACTCAGAGCCCCACAATTCAAAACCTTCTGATAACAACGCTTCAGGCACATTGCTATCACCTCACTCAAAAAACCCAAATTGGTTACTTATCACCAGCAATAAGCTGAACACCGATGATGCACCCTACCTGATAGAAATAGACGTTAATGGAACGAAGCTTAAAGCAAGCAATCCAGAGCTTGCAGCCTTTGAACTACTAGGCGCTGTTCCTACTAATATTTCGTTTGAGCATGCAGCAGAAGTTTTTCAGGGCCTTACCAATTTAAGCCCGAAAAAAGTACAGTCATTATTAGAGAGCAGCAATTCGATAAAAACGAATCGGCTTTATTTATTTTTAGCCCGCTTCTACCAGCATCCATGGTTTTCTCGTATCGACGAATCTCAAATAAACCTAGGCTTAGGAAAAAGGCAAATAGTGACTGACGGCAGGCTTGATCAGCAATATCAAATAACCGTTCCGAAAACTTTCAATTAAACAGTAAATTCATTGAGTAGAAATCATGGATAAAACTTATGGATAAGAACACAACTTACTACAAGCAAGTCTCTCTTCTCATCAGCTGTATTCCACACGTCGCCACAGAAACTTGCTTTGCTTTGAAGGGCGGCACTGCCATCAACCTTTTTGTGAACAACTTCCCTAGGGAGCCTGTCGCTCTACCCCGCGTTTAATCGGTTTTGAGATTGTTCGTGGAGAAGGTTCGTAGTGCCATGGATGGCATTAGGTGGCTTTCTGAGAACAAG
>JALZUX010000303.1 GCA_023301405.1 Granulosicoccaceae bacterium
AGTAGTGCCAGTCCAACGCCAATTAACATTTCAAGACTGACGACAAAAAAAGCGAATTTCAGTGTCACGCCAAGCGACTCGCGAAAGGCTTCGTCATGCAGCAGGCTGGTGTAGTTTCGCAAGCCTACAAAGGTGGCTTCACCGATTCGTTGGCTTGGGTTCCAGTCCAGAAAACTGGCATAAATCATATAGGCGATCGGATACAGCAACGCCATCACCAATACTGCCAGCGCCGGTGCCATAAAAAGATAAGGGGTGAGTCTTTGTGCGCGCATAATGCCCTGAGTCTTGTCGATAGCGGCAACCAGGTAGGGCTGCCGCTTATCGTGGTAATGACTGACTAACCGTTGTTAGTCAGGCCCCGCTAGACGGGTTACTTCCAGGTGCTATAACCGGCTTCTTCCATGATTGTAGCAGCGCGTTCTGCAACATCGTCAAGAGCCGTTTGTATATCAAGATCTTCGGTCAGTACCTTAGATAATGTTGTGCCCAAGTCTGCATTGATCTTGCCCCATACAGGTATAATTGGACGCCAGTCAGGATCAGCGTCTTTTAGTGCTTCACCGAAAGTAGCCATGTGTGGGAATTTGGCGTTGACTTCAGCATCAGCATGGGTTGAATAACGTGAAGGGTTGCCGCCTTCCATCGCGATTAACTTGTCAGCATTTTTTGATGTTAACCATTGCATTAACAAAAATGCAGCTTCTTTGTTTTGAGCATTTCTGGGGATGCCAATACCGAAACCACCGGTCTGTGATCCGCGACGAACCCCTTCAGGGTGCGGAGCCCAGCCAACTTTACCTACAACTCTTGATTTATCGGGGTTGTTGATGCTTCCGGCAAAAACGGTTGAATCAAGAAACATAGCCGTATTGCCTTGTAAGAATGCCGCACCGGCTTCAGCAAAGCCAAAAGTCTGTGAGCCTTCAGGGCCACAATCTACAATGGTCTTCAACGCTTGTGCCGCTTTAACACCGGCTTCATTATTGACAATGGGGTTCCAGCTGTCGTCAAAAATTCTGCCACCCAGTGGTGCCAGGTGCAACAGGAACGCATGGCTGGCATGGTGGCCGGAGGCCGCACGTGATGACAACCCACCCATTCCAGGCTCGAGCTTTGGAATTTCGCAAGCGAGGCTTAGAAGTTCATCGTAGGTTTCAGGTACTTTTAAGCCGTGTTTTTCAAAGATATCTTTGCGATAACCAAGGATAGACGTTTCAGAACCAAAAGGCAGACCGAATAAAGAGCCAGTTGGACCGGCCATGTAGCCTTTGTTACCACCGGCAACGCCAATGTTAGCCATGTAACCGTCGATCAAATCTTCAGGATCGTAAGCCGGGTCTGACAGCTTCGGGTTCATGAAATAACGCGCCAGATTTTCCAATTGATCAGCGTATACGTAGTCGGCTTTTGAAAAAACTACATAGGCTAGCAGGTCATAGTCGCCTTTGTTTTTAGTGAGTTCAAGCGTTTGCTTTTCACGCATTTTAAGGTACTGGAGTTGATCGACTTCTACTTTGATACCGGTTTCTTTGGTAAATTCAGGCAGCACTTTCATCACCGCATCGTAGTGAGGATGTGCAGGAAAATTCACTACTAGCGTTTGGCCCTTGTACTCGTCGTAGGGGTTGGCAACTGCCGACCCTGCTATAAACATTGCAGCGGTGACGCCACAGATAGTTTGTATCAATTTCATTGAATGTATCCTCACGGGTGTGGTGCTTTAGCTTTTGAAATAGTGCCGAACTGCGGAATTCCACTAGATGGCAAGGCCGGTGGAACGATCAAACAAATGTAAGCCTTGTTCGGCGATGGCAAATGTCATTTGCTCGCCAAGTGAAATGGGTTGGTCTGATTTAAGCTCGACAGTGATTTTCTGATCACCGCATTCAGTCAGTAAAACTGATAGAGCGCCAATGTACTCGGCGACAAGAACGCTTAGGTTTAATGAACGGTCAGGTGCCGCATTTGGATCAAAGTATAAGTCGGATGGACGAATGCCAAGTGTGATTTCACGACTTGGCGCTTTTGATAGTCGATCGTGATATCGGGCAGGGGCGGCGATCTTAAAACCTTGACCGGTAATAGTGAATTGATCATCGCCGTAACTCTCTACAGTGCCTTCAAGAAAGTTCATTGGAGGGCTGCCGATGAAGCCAGCCACAAAGCGACTGTTCGGCTGTTTGAATAGTTCTTCAGGTGTGCCTTGTTGGCGGATGTAACCGTCTTGCATGACCACAATGCGGTCACCCAATGTCATCGCTTCAACTTGATCATGGGTGACGTAAATCATATTCTTTTTTACCCGCTGGCTCATTAATGCGAGCTCGGCGCGCATCTGGCCGCGTAACTTGGCGTCTAAGTTAGATAAAGGTTCATCAAACAAAAAGGTGGCGGCATCACGGGTAAGGGCACGACCCATGGCCACGCGCTGACGCTGGCCGCCGGATAATTCAGCAGGTTTTCGAAGTAACAGTTTGTCGAGACCAAGCATGGTGGCAACTTCAGTCACTTTGGCGTCGATCTCTTTTTTTGGCCGTTTCGCCAAGCGTAGGGCGAATGACATATTTTTCGCGACATTCATATGCGGATACAACGCGTAGTCCTGAAACACCATCGCGATATCGCGTTCCTTGGGTTCCAGGTGGCCGACAGGGCGATCATTGATGAAAATCTCACCGCCTGAAATGTTTTCAAGGCCGGCAATCATCCTTAGCGTAGTTGACTTGCCACATCCTGATGGACCAACCAGCACGGTGAATTCATCTTCTTGCATGTCAAGGTCGATGCCGTGAATCACCTCGGTAGAGCCGTAGCGCTTTTCCAGTCTATGCAATTGAATCTTGGGCATACAGTTTTGTTCCGGGCGTCGCGATTATTAGTATATTAAGCTAATGCGCGGTTTCCTATTAATGTTAACGTTATCATTTTGGGGCATTATGCTAGTATCTGCGAGTGCTTGTCAATCAACCCGGTGGCTGTCCGAGAGCCATGGTCTTGCGCTCAGGTGTGAGATTTCGAGTCAGGCATTTCGATTAACAAAGGCGAATGGTTGTTCTCTTTTAACGAGATTGTTCGTAATAGCTGGCCGAAAGACCGCGCCTGCAGTAGATCATTGCTCCCAGACAGTCACCTAGCCGCTACTTTTGAGTATCATACCCCCAATAACCAACACGGAGACCAATATGTTTAATGCATCAGCACTTTTTGATCTAACAGGAAAGACCGCACTGATTACCGGTTCGTCGCAGGGCATCGGTTATGCGTTGGCTGAGGGGTTGGGAAGCGCCGGTGCGCGAATCGTTCTAAATGGTCGCGACCAATCTAAACTTGATCAGGCCGCAGAGAAATTAAGCGACAAAAATATAGATATCAGTATAGCGGTAGCCGATGTCACTGATCATGCGGCGGTCGCGGAGGCGGTCAATAAAGTTGAAGCTGAGACAGGTCCTATTGATATCCTGGTTAATAACGCAGGCATGCAGCATCGATCACCATTGGAAGACTTTGATGCCGAGATGTTTGACAAGCTGCTGCAAACCAATGTTGCCAGTGTTTTCCATGTAGGGCAGGCCGTTGCTAAACACATGATTACAAGAAAGGCTGGTAAAATTATAAATATTGCGTCAGTGCAGTCAGCGTTGGCACGTCCGGGCATCGCACCCTACACCGCAACTAAGGGCGCGGTAACCAACCTGACTAAAGGCATGGCTACTGACTGGGCGCCGCATGGGTTGCAGGTCAATGCGATTGCACCGGGCTACTTCGACACACCGTTAAATGCTGCCTTGGTTGCAGACGCTGACTTCAGCGCGTGGCTTGAGAATCGAACTCCCGCCAGACGCTGGGGACAACTGCCTGAACTAGTTGGCGCGTGTATTTTTCTGGCTGGTGATTCTTCAAGCTTTGTTAACGGACATACACTGTTTGTAGATGGCGGTATCTCTGCCTGTCTGTAAGTTGTTTCTCAGCTCTACACATCACCTGACACCACAATAGCAACGGTTAAAAAAATGAAAGCACTGGTTATTCATGCGGCAAATGACTTAAGGCTCGAAGAACGCGAGCCGGGGTTTCCTAATGCAGATGAAGTTCAAGTTACTATTGCAGCCGGTGGTGTGTGCGGGTCAGATTTACATTATTACAACCATGGTGGCTTTGGCCCTATCACGTTAAAAGAACCGATGATACTGGGGCATGAGGTGTCAGGCCATGTGACTGAAGTCGGCGCCAATGTGACTGACTTAAAGGCAGGGGACCTAGTTGCCGTATCACCTTCACGGCCCTGTGGTGATTGTAAATTCTGTCATCAGGGGGTGTTTAATCAGTGTTTGAATATGCGCTTTTACGGGTCAGCTATGCCAATGCCGCATATACAAGGTGCGTTCTGTCAGTCACTTACCGCAGAAGCGTCACAGTGTGTTAAGGCAGATGGCCTCAGCGCAGGTGAAGCCGCCATGGCCGAGCCTTTTTCAGTGGCGTTGCATGCAACCCGTACAGCTGGTTCGCTACTTGGTAAGCGTGTTTTGATCACCGGGTGTGGGCCCATAGGTGTGTTGTCTATTATTGCCGCAAGGCGTGCTGGTGCAATAGAAATTGTGGCGGTTGATATCGCAGACAACGCGTTGTCCTATGCCAGTACGGCCGGTGCTGATAGAACCATAAACTCTGCAATATCAACAGATGCGCTTCAATTTTACAGCGCAGATAAAGGTTATTTTGATGTGATGTTTGAATGTTCAGGGGCACAAGCTGCACTGGTCAGTGGCATTACAACGCTCAAACCCGGCGGCACTATTGTGCAGCTTGGGCTAGGTGGCGAAATGAGTTTGCCAATGATGCAAATTACAGCGAAGGAACTAAAGCTGTGTGGGTCCTTTCGCTTCCATGAAGAATTTCCACTGGCAGTAGAGCTAATGCAGAAAGGCCTGGTTGATCTGAAGCCGATGATCTCGCATGTGATCGATCTTAAAGACGCCGAGCAGGCTTTTAAAATTGCCAACGATCGAGAGCAAGCGATGAAAGTGCAAATTGCCTTTACGTAGTATTCTAAATTGTTATTGAAAGGCTTGAGCGCATCGCGTTGGTGTCGTGATGGCTACTTGATTGAGTCCGTGGATTTCATGGTCTCTTTAAAAGTCATTTGCAAGTGATTGCTCAGGATCGGTTAGTCCAATAACCACGATGCGGCGACCGTTTTCTAATGGTGCTATGTGCACATGAAAGCGCGTATTTTCAGTGGACTGAATATCTAGTAGGC
>JALZUX010000304.1 GCA_023301405.1 Granulosicoccaceae bacterium
GAGACAACGTGCTCAGTATCGATGTCAGGGAAGTAACGTCGACACCAGTCAACCAACGGTTGAATTCGATCGTCTCTGATGTCTTTATTTACCCCGTTAAACTCAGCAGTGCCTGCAATTCGAAACCGATCCAGCCCAAGACGGCTAGTGACAATCTTAGCCTCATCGTCAAGTAGGCTGGCCCAAGGCGCTGCCTGCTGGCTTTGCTGATCGTCGAGAGGAATGGTGATTGAATAACCTTTGACCGGATAAATATTCACCCGATCCCCCAGCTTTGACGCTATCGCGCGACTGCCAACACCGGCACAAACCACCACACCATCAAAATGCTCTGTATCGGTGTTCGCCGCTGCGCCGGGCTCTTGATTCACAAAACGGATGTCCACGCCCCTGCCCGTGTGGGTTAAATCTTCAACACTGGTATCACAGCAGAAGCTTGCACCCATGCGTGCGCAGGCATCAGCCAGGCCACGCGTGTACTTATGGATATCACCGGTAGAATCACTGGGGGTAAAGTACCCACCATAAAGATCGCCACGTAATGCGGGCTCAATTGATTTCATGTCATCAGCGGTGACTGCATCACGCGTTAATCCGCCACTCTTTAACATCTGGTTTACACGGGTGGCGTGATCATATTCCTTCTTGCTGGAATAAATATGCAAAATGCCGCGTTGCTCGAAATCAAAGTCAATGTTTTCCCGTGTTGCCCACTCTTGAAGATGAGCGCGGGCAGCAATCGCCAACCGGGTCGTTTCAATAGTATTGCTTTCGTAGTTGGGAATATTGCCAATGAACTCTGCCATCCACGACAGCTTGTGCCAGTCAGGACGAGGATTGACCAGTAATGGCGCGTCCTTCTTGAACATCCACTTCAGTCCCTTAAGAACCGTAGAGGTCTGAGTCCAAACTTCAGCATTTGACGCTGACAGCTGGCCGCCATTGGCAAAAGAGGTGGCCATAGCCGGATAACGGTGTCGGTCGAAAACCGTCACTTTGTATCCGCGATTCAGCAGGGCGTAACAGGTAGTGACTCCGGTGATTCCGGCGCCAATTACAGCGATATGCTTCATAAAATTCTCCAAACAGATGATAACGGATTGCGTCGCAATCTTTCCATCCCATCTGTCTTGGAACCTGAGAGTTTGAGCACAGACGGCTGTGTGCCTTACCCCTTCGGTGGACAAAAACCACTGGCTTTTGTCGCTCTCCAGATGTCTCGACTCAATGTGGTCCTGTTGCCTGAGAGTTTGCTGGGTGTTGCTCCTTCGGCGCCGATGCTTGTCAAGGTACTGCCCCTGACCGCCCGATCTCTCCCACATTGTGTCCTGCCGCCCGTTTGAAACAGGCTGACGCGAGACTGCCAGCAGAATGCACTAGAAATACTGCCTTGGCAAGAAATTGCTTTTTTATTTTTATCCGCAGCAGGGCTTTTACGAAAACACTTCCCCCGCCACGCTACAGTGTCGGCGCCGCAGAAAAAACCTTTAGTAGGTGTCTGTCCGTGGCCGTATTGGCAATATAGTTCAGCATGCCACACGATATACTTGGCAACGAAAAACCTATTGACAGGCCCAGACACTCCATGCAGATCAAAAAGCCAGCACAGACGCCCAGCGCTTCAAAAGACCCCCATCAATGGAAAGCACACGGCGAGCAATGGACAGATAACTACGCCTGGCTGAGGGCCGGCAACTGGCAAGAAGCCATGCGCAGCCCTGAAGCTCTGCCAGAGGCCATTAAGTCGTATCTACAGCAAGAAAACGACTACTACAACAACGCGACAGCAGAAACGCAGGAACTTCAACAACAACTCATTGCAGAAATGCGTGGACGCATGCTGGAAAAAGACGATTCACTACCCTACAAAGACGGCCCATATGATTATTCGTACCGCTATATTGAAAACGAAGAACATCCAGTCTATCTGCGCAAACTACGCGACCGTGACGAAGAACAAATCACTATCGACATCAACAAAGAGGCTAAAGATCACGAATACTTTGATTACGATCTGGTCGAGCACAGTCCAGACCACAACACGTTGGCCTGGAGTCGAGACACCTCAGGCGCTGAATACTACCAATTATCATTCAGAGATCTGCAAACCAACACTGACAGCGACTACTCCATACAAGATGTAGACACAGCAGCCTGGGCAAACAACACAACGATTTTCTACACCCGCGTTGATGCAAATCATCGCCCTAATAAAGTATACCGCCACACTTTGGGCTGCGACCCAGACTCGGATGAACTTGTCTTTGAAGAACACGATACGCGGTTCTCATGCAGCGTAGATATCAGTGGCTCTAAGGCATTTATTTTTATTTCAACCGGCATGAATGATCAGGACGAAGTGTGGTTTATACCAACCGACTCACTGCAGTCAGAACCCACACTAATTGAAGGCCGAACTGAACACCTGGAATACAGCGTTGAACACCAGAATAATCGCTTCCTGATACTGACCAACGCCGATCATGCCATTGATTTTAAAATTGTCGAAGCCCCTGTTAGCAACCCGGGGCGCAGTAACTGGTCAGACGTAATTCCCTACCAGCCAGGCACAATGGTTCGCTCGGTAGAGGCTTATCAAGACTGGGTAATGTGGTTTGTTGTAGAGAATGCCTTGCCAAAGATCTGCTTTGCAAAAAATGGCGGGGAAGAAAATTCAATCTCGTTTGATGAAGAAGCTTTTTCACTGTCATTGATCACCAGCTATCAGTACAACGACAACACCATTCGATTCAGGTATTCATCACCCACTACACCATCGCAAACCTATGAGTACGAGCTTGCTACCGGCAACCGCACCTTGCTAAAAGAGCAAGTCATTCCATCCGGCCACGACAGCAAACACTATATTACAAGACGAATCACCGCTATTTCACACGACGGCGCTAAGGTACCAGTCACCTTGCTGCACCACCGTGACACACCACTTGACGGGTCAGCACCATGCCTGCTGTACGGCTATGGATCCTATGGTGCATCAATGCCGGCATCGTTCTCTGGCAACCGACTGAGCCTTGTCAATCGTGGCTTTGTTTATGCTATTGCGCATGTACGTGGCGGTCAGGAAAAGGGCCGCGCCTGGTATGAAGAGGCTAAGTTTGCAAAAAAACCCAACACCTTCTTTGACTTTATTGCCGCCGCAGAAATGCTGATTGAACAGAACTACACCCGCCAACACAAACTCATGATACAAGGGGGTTCGGCAGGCGGTTTATTAGTCGGTGCCGTGGTCAACATGCGCCCCGACCTATTCGGTGGTGTAATAGCCGACGTGCCCTTTGTTGATGTGTTAAACACCATACTGGATGACACACTGCCGCTAACACCAGGTGAGTGGTCTCAATGGGGTAACCCGATAGAAAGCAAGCAAGCGTTTGAAGCTATAAAAAGCTATTCACCATACGATAACGTGAAAGCCCAAAACTACCCGCCAATGTTAGTCACCGCCGGGGTATCTGATCCACGGGTTACCTATTGGGAACCAGCAAAGTGGGTTGCCCTGCTGAGAGACATCAAAACTGATGATAATATTTTACTGTTGAAAACTAATATGACATCAGGGCACTTTGGCAAGACCGGCCGATTTGCAGCACTTGAAGATGCAGCGCTGTCGTATGCATTTGCGATTGGCATTGTGGGGGCTTAGACCGTCGCCTTCGACGGATTACCGGATTGCCTCATTATTTCAAGCCCCGGCATCTGTACCGGGGTTTACCGGCAGATTGTAATCGGCCAACCGGTCTTGCAAAAACGTATATTGCTCTCTGGCTGTTGTAATTTCTTTTTTATCAATCGTTAGTCTTTTTAATTGCTCAGCATGCTCATCAAAGGTTTGCGGCAAATTACTTTCATCGAGCCAGGGCTTGCAGAAAACCGAATGTCCAAAATGATCACCTGCCCGATTTAAACTTAGAAAATAAACCTGGTTTTCGATCGCACGGGTAGTTGCAAAGGCGTGCCAACTGTAAAAGGAAGGATCACGAGCATAGGCACCCGTATGCAGAATGATGTCTACCTGATGATCAACCGCAAGCGTACGGCATAGTTCAGGAGCACGAATGTCGTAGCAAATTATCGGCGATAACTTATAACCGTTTATCTCAAAGATCACCAAACGCTGATCACCGGCAATAAAAAACTCCTTTTCCATAGAATCCCCAAATTGCGCTAAGTGAAGTTTATTGTAAACCCCCACCAACTCACCGTCAGGTTGCAACACCGCTGTTGATATCCAGCAGCCGCCTGCCCCACGGTTAGCAAAGCCATAAACCACCCAACAGCTGTGCTTTATTGCAAGCGCCTTCCACACCGCGTATGACTCACCGCGATCTTGCTCGGCTAAACCATCAAGGTGCTCAAATGCCGGGCGACTATAATCAATTGACGACAACTCCGGCAGCACAACCAGATCAACCGGAGCTTGGTTTAGTTGCTCATCAACTAACTGTGCCGTACGTCGCACATGCTTGTCACGAGCAACAGCGGTTGTCATGGGAGGAATTGAAATCTGACAGGCAAGCACATTCAAGGTCATATCGATAGCCGGGCTTTTACGGGAGTTGCGTCTTGCAAAAAAGTGACAGCGCGCAACATCGTCAACGCTAATTCAACAATAGTCATGAGCCACACAATGGGCATTCAATTCTGGCTGAATAACGGGCACTACACCACCGAAACTTAATCCGATAGTTCAAGTAGCCGTTCACGTGCAACCTGCACGGCCATTTGAGCACCCACAACACCGCCAATAAACACGACAAGTGTGCCCGGAATAGTTTCAGCTAACAAACTGATAATCTTACAGCCGGGTACACCAACACTAATCCCGATATACTGAAACTGTCCTCCGCAACGCGCCTTGTGCTTATCCCATGAAAAACCCCGAAACAGGGCTCAAAAGAATTATCTCAGCCGGCGGTTTTTCAGTGCAAGGGCTGGCTGCTGCTTACCGGCACGAAAGTGCTTTTCGTCAAGAAATCTGGCTCGCTGTCGTTTTGGTTCCTCTTGCACTTTGGCTTGGCCAAAGCTGGCCGCAAAAACTACTGCTTATCGGGTCGGTAATTGTGGTGTTAATTGTCGAGCTATTGAACTCGGCCATTGAAGCCGTTGTTGACCGAGTGGGGGACGAATATCACGTATTGTCAGGGCGCGCCAAAGACATGGGCTCGGCGGCGGTTTTTTTGACCTTTGGTTTAACGGCGCTCACCTGGTTGGCGGTTATCTTATCGTGACGACAATCACACCGGTTACAAACCTGATTATTGAACCAATTCACATCTATTTACTGTCATGACAACCTCAGTGCATTAAAATTGCAATTGGAAAGTCATCGAAACCCTTTTCCTTTGATCATGATTAACATGAAATGCCTTGAATTAATTAGCAACAAATGCAATCGCCAAATGAGAACCACACCGTGAACAACAAAGCTCGTTACGGTATCTTTTTTGCTCCACATGATGACTCCCCCCTTGGCGTCTACGGGGCCACGGTTCTGCGCAGAAAAGCGACCAGCACCAACGAATGGGTAAACCCCCTCATTCCTATCAGCTTCGAAAACACACCGGTATGGCGCGCTTGTATTGAACGCCCTGCCCACTATGGCTTTCATGCCACTATTAACGCACCGTTTGAACTACACGATCAGCACTCAACCGAAGAACTATTTGACGACATCCGCGCGTTTTGCAAGCAACAGCAACCGCTATTACTAACAAACATCGCTCCGCGGCTAACGCATCGCTACGATGCGCTGGCATTTGACGATCAGCCAGCTGACATCAAAAATTTCGCAGCTACCTGCGCAACCCGCTTTGAGAAATATCGCGCCCCACTCACTGCAGCAGATACAAAGCGCCGGCAAAAGAAAGCCCTGTCAGCGTCACAAATTAAACATCTACAAACCTATGGCTACCCGTATGTTTTTGACGATTTTAATTTTCACATGACACTGTCCGGAACCATGCCTGATGACGACAACGGCTTTTTACGTTGGCTGGGGGTACTGTTCTGGGAAATGGTTCCAGAGACACCCCGACTTGACCGACTCAGCGTATTTAAACAAGAAGACAGAAAATCAGCCTTCACTCGCATTGCCGACTTCCCATTCTCGGCAAACTAAGCGACTGTCTACCCATACCCAGCCAAACCATCCACTGACCACAATACGTTTCGGAATCTGCAACCTTCAGGTGACCTGTCACCAGAGACGATGAACACTCTATCGACGCTCGCTCATTTTTTAAGCTGACCGCAGCGCACAAGCAAATTTCATTCGAAAAATTTACCCGCTGTAATATATCAAGACAGTTACTATTAACTCGCTAGATTTCCATACACAGCCAACCCCGAATGCTCTTTTTCAGCGGCCACATGAAAATCATGTTCCCGCTGTTTTTTCAGCATTCAGGCATCGTAGCGGCCTGCACTGACTTGGCTCAGGCTTTACTATGACGCCCAACGAAAAATCACCCTCGTCAGATAACATTGACGACATGCTTGAAAACGCCAGGCAGGCAACTGCTTTGCTAAAGGCCATGGCCCATGAAGGACGCCTTATCATTTTTTGTCGGCTAGCAGAAGGTGAATGTGCTGATAGTGATCTTGAAGAAATGCTGTCAGCCAGGCAAGCCGCGGTCTCACAACAATTATCCAGGCTTCGCCTTGAAGGCATGGTCACCACCAGACGCGACGGCAAAGCAATCTATTATTCAATCAAAGATGACCGCGTCAAACAGATGATAGACACCGTATACAAACTGTTTTGCGATAAGTAACCCGCCACGGGCAGGCACACTATTGACCGATTGCTATGCCCAAGCGTTACCACCGAGGGCCATCGCCGCCACAGACAGGTTTTGGTTGACGAGCCTCGACTTAACCAAAAGGGGTCACGCTGCAAGAAAAGGCCTTTGCGCCACCTTAACACTGAGACTACCAGCCCTGTTACTATGGTAGGTTTTGTCGGCAGGGCCTGCGCCGGAATTCTATTCCCGGTTAAAAAAGTCTCTATCGCAGATTTCAACCATAGGGGTCGCTGTTTTGTTAAAAATTCCACCGCCGATTATCGCTGCAGTTGTCGCACTGTGCATGTGGCTTCTTAGCCGCCACCTGCCGTTGTTTAGTTTCCCCTACCAGTGGTTTAACTACCCGGGTTATCTGCTTATTGTTGCAGGGCTGTCGCTTGACCTGATCGCCGCCATCCAGTTTCATCGTGCAAAGACTACCATCAACCCGTTACGGCCCGAAAACAGCAGCTCAGTCGTTACCACCGGCCTCTACAGGTTTACCCGAAACCCCATGTACCTTGGCATGCTGACCGCATTATTTGGTTTTGCTTTTTTACTTAAATCACTTTCAGGCTTTTTGGCGTTGCCGGTTTTTGTACTGCTGATAAACCAGCTGCAAATTATTCCTGAAGAAAAAACACTAACGCAACTGTTCGGTGATTCTTATCAGGAATACCTCAACAAGGTAAGACGCTGGTTGTAAGGGATTCCCTCCACGGTGCCACGGCATTAAATCGACCAGTGTTCTGGTTCAAACCTAATTAGACTATTCAGCCCCTCCACATTCCAACCCGTTCAGTCCCTTTGGGTTGGTGTTTCGACAAAACCTACCACACAGCCATCCGCACTGTGTCTGCTGCAGATCCCAAAGGTCTTTACCCTTGGACCGTGTGTGTCTGTAGCGGCCAGCCCCTCCAACAGCTAGCCTAAACACCTGCAAAGACTGAAACTAGTGATTACCCTCAAGGAATCAATGAACAATGCTTTGAGAAACACCGAAAACTATAATTTTTCCATAACTATCAGA
>JALZUX010000305.1 GCA_023301405.1 Granulosicoccaceae bacterium
CTGCAGTGCGGTGAATTGATGAACCTGGGAGACGTACGTGAGAAAACAGTTCCTAAGATGACGCTGGTAAGCCCTTCGGTAACGGAACAAGGTGCAATTTCTACCAGAACATTTATTCCGCATCGTTGCCACGCGAGTATCGGTGTACTTGGCGCGGTGAGTGTTGCAACCGCTTGTCTGTTGAAGGGTACGCCAGTATCAGAAATGGCTGTGGTGCCTGCGGGCACTAAGAAACCAGTGTCGATCGAACATCCTAGTGGCGAGATCACTATTATTTCGAATATGGCATCTGACGGAACGGTAGCGTCAGCAGCGGTGCTAAGGACAGCCAGAAAACTATTCGATGGTGGTATTTTCTAGTAGAAGTAAAACAATACGGTTGCGCGGTTCTGTCACAAGCCGGCCGGTAGGTGTCCTGCTAGTATTCAGTTGATCTGTTAGCCGTTGTTCAGCCTGTTGCACTAGGTGGGGAGTATTTTTGAACGATTGGATTGCCCCGTCAGCCAGGGTGATTCTATTTGATCGGCAATGGGTAATGAAGCCCGCCGTTGATGTGCAGATCATTAAGGCCGCGGGGTAAATTGATGATGGTATTAGGCCCAGAGTGTCGATCATAAACGTCTTTATAGTTACCTACCTGCCGAATAATTTGATAGCAAAAGTCGCTAGGTAGGCCAACTTTTGGTGCCAGTTTCGCGGTAATTCCAAGGTGTGAGTTGATACGCACTTCGTTAGCGGCTAGTCGCTCGTCAATATTGTCTTGCGATAGCACGGAACATACACGGGTTTCTGAGCATGAACGATACTGCCCACGGACGCGAAAGGTGCGCTCTGATTGGTTACAAAATAAAATATGTAATTGACTAGGTTATATGTGTATATTCTGGGACAGGCGTTCTAAACATGCGATGAATCAAGTGCGTAACGCATGGTTTACGGCTAGTTGGAACTGATTAGCGTTTTGCGGTCTGGTTGGCTGCATGCAAATTTCTAGATGGTGTAATCAGTGCACACCAACGCTAGGGCGAGGAAATCCGGCGACACAGTCTGGCTGGTAATTCAAGGTCTTGCAGTGGTGCGCGCCTGACGGCACTTTACATGGGGTGTAAAAACTATGTTCATGAAAAAAACCGCGTTAAAATTGTTGCCATTGGCGGGCTTTATAGCCGCTTCTTTGTTGTCCTCAGGGAACGTGTCTGCTGCTGATTGTGAACGCGGCGACCTTGATGAACGGTACTGTGACGTAGATGGTGATCTGGTGGCAGATCTGCCCACAGATCCTGAACAGTGGGTTGATCCAAAAACACTGGTTTTCGCCTATACACCAGTTGAAGACCCAGCAGTTTATAAGGGCGTGTGGAAAGATTTCCTTGATCACATGGAAGAAGTAACCGGTAAAAAAGTGCAGTTCTTCCCGGTTCAATCTAATGCAGCCCAGATTGAAGCAATGCGCTCTGGCCGATTACATGTGGCGGGGTTCAACACCGGCTCAAACCCACTTGCAGTGAACTGTGCAGGTTTTCGATCGTTTGTAATCATGGCGCGCGAAGATGACACATTCGGCTATGAAATGGAAATCATCACCTACCCGGGCAGTGGGATCGAAAAGGTAGAAGATATAAAGGGTAAAACATTGGCCTTTACATCCCCAACATCTAATTCTGGGTTCAAAGCGCCTTCTGCGATCTTAAAAGCTGAATTCGACATGGTTGCTGAAACTGATTTCATGCCAGAATATTCCGGCAAACATGACAACTCAATTCTTGGTGTAGCAAACAAAGATTATCCAGCCGCTTCTATCGCCAATTCGGTGAAGTTCCGAATGATTGCGCGAGATGTCATCAAGGAAGATCAAGTGGTCACAATTTATAAATCACAAACCTTCCCGACCACCGGTTTCGGAGTCGCGCACAACCTTCATCCTGATTTACAAAAGAAAATTGAAGAGTCTTTTTTCTCATTCAAATGGATAAAAGAAGACGGTACTCCAACATCGCTAAAAGTAGAGTTTGAAAAATCGAAAGAAGGAAAGTTTCTGCCTATCACTTATCAGTCACACTGGGATGTGATTAGAACAATCGATAAGGCAAACGGCATTTCATATAGCTGTAACTAGCTGTCCTACTAATTGGCCTTTATGAAAAAGGCTTCGCGTCAAATCAGTCTCTGGTCTTCAGCCAGAGGCTGTTCTTAAGTTCACTTCTAGTGTCGGTTAACCTTTCAGCGCTACTACCTCTGATGCTTCGTACAGCAATGTATTGTAATTGCTATTCAGAACAGTTAGGTATGTGTTTTGATAGAGCCGCCAGGCGATAAGCATGCTGCGAATTACAGACCTTTCTAAACGCTATAAAACTGGAGATGATGCGCTTACGAAAGTTTCGCTTGAAGTACCAGACGGCCAGGTGCTTGGTCTTATTGGTCCAAGTGGGGCGGGCAAAAGCACGCTGATCCGATGCGTTAATCGTCTGGTAGAACCAACCTCGGGCACCATTGATCTGAATGGTGCTGCGCTTCAAAAAATGGGTAGCCGTAAACTGCGCAAGGCCAGGCGTCGTATTGGTATGATCTTTCAGGAATACGCGTTGGTTGAGCGTTTATCTGTAATGGAGAATGTACTGTCAGGAAGGCTTGGTTACGTTGGCTTCTGGGCAAGTTGGTTTCGTAAGTTTCCTCAGAAAGATGTTGATGAGGCTTTCCGCTTACTGGAGCGTGTTGGTCTGGATCATATGGTCAACAAGCGAGCCGATGAATTGTCCGGCGGGCAGCGTCAGCGTGTTGGAATAGCACGCGCACTTATTCAAGACCCTGAACTTTTGTTGGTAGATGAGCCAACAGCTTCACTTGATCCGAAGACGTCACGTCAAATCATGCGTTTGATATGCGAACTCTGCGAAGAGCGTAATTTGTCAGCCATTATTAATATTCATGATGTCGCACTTGCCAAGCTGTATGTGCAGCGAATTGTTGGTTTGCAAAGTGGCGAAATTGTTTTTGATGGTTCACCAGAGAGCCTCGATTCAAGTGTTCTTACACAAATTTATGGCGAGGAAGATTGGGAAGCAACCAGTAAAGATAGTTCAAGCGGTTCTGCAGTAATAGGCGACCTACAAGCGGCGGTGCCTGATGAGTGAGGGGCAATCCGTGGCAGACGCAGCTACCGTCAGTCGGGTTTGGCGTAAGCCGCCAGCGATCGAGCGTCCATGGCTTCGATACGGACTATTGGTACTTACCCTTGTTTATCTATATTTTGCTGTCGGCTCGTATGATATTAATTGGGAGCGGGTTTCTCAGGGTATGGAGCGTGGCTGGAAGTTTATCAGTGCATTCGCACACCCTGACTTTGTGTCGCGCAAAAGTGACTTCATTGAAGGGATGACTGAGAGCATTATCATGACGGTTACTTCGACCGTTATCGGTATTATCATTTCAATTCCCATAGCACTCGGTGCAGCAAGTAATTTAGCACCCGTGCCTATCTATCTTTTCTGCCGCGCCATCATTGCTTTGTCACGAGCCCTGCATGAGATCATTGTAGCCATCCTGATGGTCGCCATTTTCGGGTTCGGGCCGCTGGCTGGAGTGATTACCTTGTCATTTGCGACCATAGGTTTTTTGTCAAAGCTACTTGCAGAAGACATTGAAGC
>JALZUX010000306.1 GCA_023301405.1 Granulosicoccaceae bacterium
GAGAAGCGGGTCAAATATCCGATGAAACTCACCGGCGGCAAATGGAAGAAAGTCAGCTGGGAAGAAGCGATAGAAGATATCGGCGATCAAATGCTGAGCATCCGTGAAGAATCCGGCCCTGATTCAGTCTACTGGCTGGGTTCGGCGAAGTTCAACAACGAACAATCCTTTATGTTCAGAAAGTTTGCGGCCATGTGGGGCACAAACAACGTTGATCATCAAGCGCGAATCTGTCACTCGACCACGGTTGCCGGGGTAGCGAATACCTGGGGCTACGGGGCGATGACTAACTCGTATAATGATATGCATAACTCGAAGGCGATGTTTTTCATCGGTTCGAATGCTGCTGAAGCGCACCCGGTTGCTATGCAACATATTTTGAAAGCTAAGGAAAACGGTTCAAAGTTGATCGTTTGTGATCCTCGCTTTACCCGAACCGCAGCGCACGCCGATCAGTTTGTTCGCTTCCGGCCAGGCACAGACGTTCCATTAATCTGGGGTATTTTGTGGCACGTCTTCGAAAATGGTTGGGAAGATCAGGAATTCATAAACCAGCGGGTTTATGGAATGGAAGAAATAAAAACAGAAGTAGCCAAGTGGAATCCAGCTGAAGTAGAGCGGGTATCCGGAGTGCCGGAAGCGGTCGTCAAGGAAGCTGCAGAGACCATGGCTAAAAACCGGCCTGGCACTATTGTCTGGTGTATGGGTGGCACTCAGCACACTATCGGTAATAACAACACCCGTGCTTATTGCGTTATGCAATTAGCCTTAGGCAATATGGGTACTGCAGGTGGCGGTGCAAATATTTTCCGCGGCCACGATAACGTTCAGGGCGCCACTGATTTCTGTATTTTGTCGCACTCACTTCCTGGCTACTATGGCCTTTCAAGCGGCGCTTGGAAGCACTGGTCCAGTGTATGGGATGTAGACTACGGGTGGATGCAGTCACGATTTGACACCGGCAGTTACGAAGAAGCTAAAGGCAAGCCAGTCAGCCCAATGAACACTAAAGGCATGCCGGTATCCCGTTGGATTGATGGCGTTCTTGAAGACCGTGGCAACATTGCGCAGAAAGACAATATTCGTGCAATGGTACTTTGGGGGCATGCGCCAAACAGTCAGACCCGTGGGCCTGAAATGAAAGAGGCGATGGAAAAGTTAGATCTAATGGTTATCATTGATCCTTATCCAACTCACTCAGCTGTGTTGCCTGATCGTCAGGATGGGGTCTATATTCTTCCGGCAACAACTCAGTTTGAGACATACGGTTCAGTGACCGCATCAAATCGCTCACTGCAATGGCGTGAAAAAGTGATAGAGCCTCTTTTTGAGTCGCTTCCTGATCACACTATTATGTATAAGCTTGCTGCTAAGTTTGGCTTTGCTGATAAATTCTGCAAAAACATTGAAGTCAATAATGATGAGCCGTTAATTGAAGATATAACCCGTGAATTTAATAAGGGCATGTGGACAATCGGTTATACGGGCCAAAGTCCTGAGCGACTAAAAGATCACAAGAAATACCGTGGTGATTTTAATACTACATCGCTAATTGCCGAAGGCGGACCACTGGACGGGGAGTACTACGGTATGCCTTGGCCGTGTTGGGGTACTGCAGAAATGAAGCACCCCGGTACGCCGTTGTTATATGACACCAGCAAGCCTGTTGCTAAAGGTGGGCTGTGCTTCCGTGCAAGATTTGGTGTTGAGCGCGAAGGAGTCAGTCTGTTAGCCGATGGTTCTTATCCGGCTGGGTCTGAGCTCGAAGACGGTTACCCTGAATTCAGCGCCGATGCACTTAAATCACTGGGTTGGTGGGATGATCTAACCGACGAAGAGAAAACAGCTGCTGAAGGCAAAAACTGGAAAACTGATCAGTCTGGGGGTATTCAACGTGTAGCTATCGAGCACGGTTGTGCACCTTTCGGAAATGCTAAGGCACGTGCAGTAGTATGGACCTTCCCTGATCCGGTACCAATTCACCGTGAGCCGCTATACACGTCACGTTATGATTTGGTGGCCGACTATCCAACCTACGAAGATCGCAAGTCCTTTTACAGACTGCCTACTCGTTATGGATCAATTCAAGCGACTGATCATTCAAAAGAGTTCGGCCTGATCCACACCAGTGGTCGACTAGTTGAATATGAGGGTGGCGGTGAAGAGTCACGATCAAATCCGTGGTTGGCTGAATTGCAGCAGGATATGTTTGTTGAAATTAACCCGGCTGACGCAAACGACGTTGGTGTCGAGCACGACCAAATGGTTTGGCTTGAAAGCCCGGAAGGCGGCAAGATCAAGGTGAAAGCCATGGTAACGCAGCGCGTCGGACGCGGTGTTGTCTTCACACCGTTCCACTTCGGTGGGCACTATGAAGGCGAGGATCTTTTCGATAAATACCCTGAAGGTACAGCACCATATGTTCGTGGTGAAGCGGCAAACACTGCCTTTACTTACGGCTACGATTCAGTAACACAAATGCAAGAATCGAAAGTCACCCTCTGCAAAATAGTAGCGGCTTAGGAGAATAGTCATGGCTAGAATGAAATTTCTTTGTGACGCTGAGCGCTGCATTGAGTGTAACGGTTGCGTCACCGCATGTAAGAACGAGCACGAAGTTCCTTGGGGCGTCAATCGTCGCCGTGTGGTTACCATAGGTGACGGTGAAATAGGGCAAGAGAAGTCAATCTCTGTTGCCTGTATGCATTGCACCGATGCGCCATGCCAGGCAGTTTGTCCGGTTGATTGTTTCTACACCACAGATGACGGCATCGTGCTGCACGATAAAGATCTGTGCATCGGTTGCGGTTACTGTTTTTACGCTTGCCCGTTTGGTGCGCCTCAGTATCCAAAGCAGTCTGCTTTTGGTGCTCGCGGTAAAATGGATAAGTGTACGTTCTGTGCAGGTGGCCCGGCTGATGATTTATCAGAAGCTGAGTATGAAAAGTATGGTCGCAACCGTATCGCAGAGGGCAAGCTGCCTCTGTGTGCGGAAATGTGCTCTACCAAGGCACTTATTGCCGGTGATGGCGACAAGGTCGCTGACATCTACCGAGAGCGTGTGACATTGCGTGGTGGTCGATCCTCTACCTGGGGCTGGGATACAGCTTACAAGGGTTAGGGTAAACCAATCTTTGAGAGATATTTGGGCGGTCCTGGTGGCCGCCCTTATTTCTTAAATAAGAACTTCACTTGTCGGTATGACTGACAAATTGTTCCAGGGGGACTAATGCAACGTCATTTGCAAATTATGGGCTTAAGCCTGATTGCACTTATTACACTTGCAGGGTGTGATTCATTTTCAGATTCACAGGCTACTTATGATGCGGAAAGCTATCAGTACAAAGGTGCTGCTGATCCGTTTCTTGATACATCGGCGTCTGAAAGAGCTGGACCGCTCAATGATCGTTTTGATCTAATACAGGCTCGTTAGTGAGTCACGCACAAAGTGCTTTAAACAATAATTTTGGTGGGGAATTACATGCGAAAAAAAGCTGATCCGGCGCGCGTCAAGCGGCGCAAAAGAATAGCAGTGTGGAGTTTTGCGTTTATTATGGTGGCGTCACTGGTAGCGCCATTAAGTGGTTTTTTGATTAATGCAATAGACGGCGCTATTGCGCAAGAGAAGCCAGCCGAAAGTAATCCGCGCGCTAATTTCTGGAGAACCGTAAAAGGTGGTGTAGAAGGCGTCAGTACCGATAAAGGTGCCGAAGCAAACGTACTAATTAATCAGGGTGGCTCTGACTGGACTAACTTCAGAAGCGGGCCTGTATTCAAGTATCTGCCATGGTTAGTTGTGGGTATGTTGGCACTGATTACTCTCTACCATTTATTGCACGGTAAAAACCGTCTTGAGCGACGACCATCAGGTATTTTGGTAAAGCGTTGGTCATGGTTTGAGAGACTGGTGCATTGGGTTACTGCCATATCATTCATCTTTCTTGCGATCACAGGTCTCAGTATGCTGCTTGGTCGAACTTTGCTGCTGCCTCTTCTCAGTGGGATTGACGGCGGAAAGGCCGCGTTTGCTTCGTGGTCACAATTTGCTATTCAGGTGCACAATGTCATGGGCCCGGTAATGAGTGTCGGCATCGTTCTCATGATAGTCATGTGGATTTGGTATAACTTTCCCGGTCGCGGTGATTGGGGATGGATAAAAGCAGGCGGTGGTCTGATTGGTAATAAGCACCCCAGTGCCGGACGTATGAATTTTGGCGAAAAAGTCTGGTTTTGGGTGATTTGCACTTTTGGTCTGGTTGTTGTGGTGTCAGGTTTACTTTTGGTATTGCCAACTTTTCCACAACTGGCTCAGTACATTCCAATGGAGGCCATTCCAGTCGCGCTTACTCGTGACACCATGCAAGAGGCCAATCAGTTTCATATTGTGGCGGGTTTGATCTGGATGGCGATTGCTATTGGTCACATCTATATTGGTACCGCAGGGACGGAAGGCGCGTTTCAAGGTATGTCTACAGGTTACGTGACGGCTGAATGGGCTGAGCAGCACCATAATTTATGGTTTAGTAAGTTGCGCAAAGAAGGCAAAGTGCCGATGCGCCCCGAGCGATACTCGCGTGGCCATAGTGCTGTGAGACAGCGGTCGCTTTAGAGAATATATAGCGGTTGAAAATAGCGGGCAATTGCCCGCTATTTTTTTGTCTGTAGTAAACTTACCAAACTAACTTACTGTGAAGCGCCAGTGGAAAAATTTCCCCAATCCGTAATAGACATGATGAGTGCCGGTGGTTCTACGGTCACTTGTTTGCCTGTCCAGCTAGGCGCAGAGCCTGAATCGTTGCCAGCCGGTACAGTCAATGGTTCAACGGATGATTCCGGTGATTGGCAAAGCGCTATTTTTTTTCGCCTTGGCGGGTCTGAATCACAGAAAGATATCGGCTTACTCAGGAATGCAAAATCTGCGTATGCGGTAGGCGTGGAGACAGACATCATTGAGCACGAAAACGCATCGGTGGTGATGTTACGCGTTCAGGCTTTTACGCAACAGGATAACCCCCTGATAGGTGAAATTCTTTTAACGCCCGGTGGCGCAGAAACTCATTATGAAATTCTCACCTTATTATCTACACAACAGGAATTGACCTGGTTTTTTTCAGATCAAAAGTTCCAAATGATTCATCAGCAAAAACAACCTTTGAATCAGCAATGGC
Source organism: Granulosicoccaceae bacterium (assembly GCA_023301405.1). Lineage (GTDB taxonomy): Bacteria > Pseudomonadota > Gammaproteobacteria > Granulosicoccales > Granulosicoccaceae. The sequence continues at coordinate 5,169 of JALZUX010000306.1, forward strand.
GCGATGAATTTTTAGCGCTAAGAAATGAAGCCTTCAAAAGGGATTCTTTAATCCGCTTGTCCGGTAAGTACAGTGCCCAAACTGCATTTGCTGAAATAGTCTCTAACTACGGTTTGCGGTAGCTCGTTTGTCTATCATGCGTCGGACGCACTCTCAATTTTATGGTTTGAATTTGATCGTAAATAGAGTCGGTCAGTCATTTGCCTGTTTGATATTTTCTCTGTTATTTTCAGGTATGTG
>JALZUX010000307.1 GCA_023301405.1 Granulosicoccaceae bacterium
ATAGTGTGTCATTCACCGCAATTACCCGGCGTATTGGACCACTCTATAATACAGAAAATAGGTCCGCTAAAACTAAAGCCAAATTAAAATTCCGTGATAATTTGCACTGCATATGAAATCAAATATTTCAATGACATCCAGAACACCTATCCAACAATCTGCACATCGCGCAAAAACATATGGCAAAGTATTTTTCAAAAGCGCCGATAATCCCATGACAACACAAATTACGACTTTCTGTAAATTGTGACTTCACGGGAATGGATTCCTATGCATTATAAATATTTTCTGTATAACAGATATACGGCTCCCGAAAATATACAGTTGGCAGATCGCCAATACGCAACATACAAACACGGCCCGCTAGGCTATCAACGGCAACCCGCCTATCGTTAAACGGACGGTCCCCCTCCAGCTGGATTATCTTTCCGGGCAACGCCAAGCGCCGAGCGGCAGCAGGGTGACTTCCGACAACAGCCATCTACTGTGGGCGCGTGCTTTCGGCCAGCGATGACGAACAACCCCGTTAAAGAAGAACACCCAATTTTTTACTTGAACTATCCCGGCCCACGCACAACCGCATGAGCAATAAGGTTGGCAGATTAAGTACTACTATACCAATGCTTCATCTACAAGGCTGACTGGCCTTACCACAACACAACTGTTTCGCCCCCTAATTGTTAAGGTAGATTTTTATGACTCAAATTTTGGAACAAAAGGAAAATGACCGAGAATTCCTGACTTTTATACTGGGCACCGAAGAATACGGCGTTGACATTCTGACTGTCGAAGGTATCCAGGGCTGGACTGGTGTGACAAGAGTACCAAGCACTCCGGAATTCATGCTGGGCGTTATCAACCTAAGAGGTGCAATAGTGCCAATTATCGATTTGAGAATGAAGTTTGACCTCGCCTCAGCAGATTTTAACTCCACCACCGTCGTGGTAGTACTCCGTACAGAAGTCGAAGGCAAAGTGCAAATACTAGGTGCTGTTGTTGATGCGATATCCGAAGTATACAAACTTGATCTCGGCACCATACAAACCAACCCGGAGCTAACGACAACCCAAGCTCAAGATGTCGTGACGGGCCTTATCTCGATAGAAGAAAAAATGGTGATTATTCTCGATACAAATTTACTGATGCAGGACGTACCTATCCCACTGGTTGAGATGGAAGCAGCGGCTTAACAAAATACTCACTGCAAGATTGATTAGGCATTCCACGACCCAGCCAATGAGAGCTCAGGCACGAAGCCGTGCCAGAAGTGATCTTCGTAAAGCGAGCTGGACGAAATACCACCACTAGCCATCGTTTTTCTGGGTCAACTGATTTTTTCTATAGGTTAATCAGTTTCAGCAACACAGAACCTCATCACTGCTGAATTGGCCAACAAACAGCTCGACAACACGCATGTTTTCACTTCCCATAAACCCGATGCAATACATTATTCATTCGCCACCCACTAGACAACGCGGGCGCCAACTCCGGCAACCGCGGCGCGGTTAGGCAACTCGTTTTTGTATCAACAAATGCAGCAAGGCATCTATAGACTGTAAAGCCCCTAAGCCATCCGGTCCCGTTAGCGGCCAACCCGCAAAACTCGATGGTAACTGTTCACCGCACAGCTACCATGCCCTACGCGTCGACCCGACAATGCCTATCTCCTCTTCCGGTAAGCAGCAATTGCACTTAGCCGGTCGTCGGAGCCAGGCTCGCCTGACTGGCAAACCAACCAATTCATCTTGTTTGACATTACGGCTTATTAAAACCACAACTTGTTACAGTCTCAGGCGACACAGATACTATGATCCCAGCTATGCTGTGCCATTGATCTCCAAACACCGACCTGCCACACACCCGATGCCATCCCATTGAACGCAACCGCTGCTCTCACCCCAGAAATCATTGTCGCCCTGGCTTTTCTGAGCCTGACTATTTTCCTACTTGTATCGGAAGTGCTGCGGGTCGATGTGGCCGCACTGGTGGTACTGGTTCTGCTCGGTTTTTCTGGCGCGATACCCGGTGTTGATCAAATTCTACCAGCCAGTGAAATTTTTAACGGTTTTTCCAGTAATGCCGTGATGTCGATCATCGCCACCATGATTATCGCCACCGGCCTCGACAAAACCGGTTCAATGCGGCAAGTATCCAACTGGATCATCAGCAAAGGTGGCGGCCGGGAAACAAAAATTACCGCTCTGCTCGCCAGTTGTGGCGCATTGCTGTCTGGTTTTGTACAGAACATTGGGGCAGCCGCGCTGTTTCTACCGGTAGCGGACCGCATTTCCAGACTCAGTGGTATCCCTATTTCGCGGCTTCTGATGCCGATGGGTTTTTGCATCATACTCGGCGGCTCAATGACTATGGTCGGTTCAAGCTCATTAATCCTGCTAAACGACCTGATGACCGCCTCAAACAGGGCTTTGCCGGCTAACCAACAAATGGAATTGTTTCGCCTGTTTGACGTAACGCCAGTCGGACTGGCGCTGACTCTCACCGGCGTACTTACTTTTGCATTGTTTGGCCGCTTTCTACTGCCAAAGAACGTAGGTGCAAAACCACGTGTAACCAGTACTCGCACAAACGACTACTTTCAACGCGTGTACGGTATGTCAGGTGAACTGTATGAGCTACAAGCCACTATTGACAGCCCACTGGTTGGCATGACCATCATTCAAATCGAGCGTTCCCTGGAATCAGTGCCGGCAATTCTTGCCGTAAGAAGCGACAACCAAATCTCGGTTGTGCCCAGCGGCAAACGTGTGATCTGGGTTGACAGCTACCTTGGTGTCATGTGCAGCAAACGCCAGTTAATTAAATTTGCGCGCAAATACAAACTCAGAATTGTGAAAAACGAAAATGTATTTGCCAGCGTCACCAATGCGCAGCAAACAGGTATTGCAGAGATCGTCGTACCTCCGGGCTCCTCTTTTGTTGGTCTAACGACAAACCAGCTGCGCCTGCAACAACCCGGCGACATGAGTGTTCTGAAAATATACAGAGCAGGAAAGACACTGGACGACGGATTTCGTGAAACACCGCTACAAGGCGGCGACACTTTGGTAGTGCACATCGCCTGGCAAGAGCTGGCTGCGCTGCGAGACGACACTAACTTTGCAGTCGCTACTGATCACCCCAATGAATCCGTGCGACCAGGAAAGAATCGCGTAGCCCTGCTGTTTTTTACCGTGTCGATGCTGCTGGTGCTTTTTACTGACTTCCGCATATCCGTATCGCTAATGTTCGGCGCGGTGGGTATGGTCGTAGGCGGAGCCATCACCATGGACGAGGCCTACAACGCCGTGAGCTGGAAAACCGTTTTTCTTCTAGGCAGCCTGATTCCGTTGGGGCAAGCAGTAGAATATTCTGGTGCAGCCGCCTGGATCGCAGTTCAGGTTCTATTTTGGCTTGAGGGCGTTGCGATTTGGGAGGTTCAAACGGTAGTCGCCATTCTCGCCACCGTGTTCTCATTGTTTATGTCAAACGTTGGCGCTACGGTGCTACTTGTTCCTTTAGCAGTCAACATGGCAACAGCGGTGGGCGCGGATCCCGCTATGTTTGCGTTAACTGTTGGTGTTGCCACCTCTAATTCATTTTTGTTGCCCACACATCAGGTGAACGCCCTGATCATGGGACCGGGCGGCTACCGTGTTACTGACTTTATTCGTGTTGGCAGCGTCATGACAGTCCTGTTTATGGCCGTCAGTATTTCTGTTCTAAATTTGATTTATCACTTCAAGTAAACTTTGCTCTACGCTAGCCCGCGTTAGTCTTTGAATTGGCCACTCATTAGTGGCCATGTTTGTCATGCAGAGTTTGCGTCCAGCGACAATCGTTGGGGCAAGAATCACAATTTGCCTATTATGAGCGGCCCGCACACGCTAAAGGTGCCTGCCCGGGCACAAGGGCGATCTGCACATTCACCCTTTATTTTTAGCCATTCTTCTCAGCTTAGCTCATTCACGGTGTGATCGCCGTGCACTCATGCCTAACTGCCCCCACGGATTGACTCTCAAGACTAAAACCTTGTGCTAACGGAGATCGCTGCAGAATTGAACTGCGCAAAGTTAAACACTTGCTCAACATCGGCGCCGCCTTCAAGCACACGTAAATCAGCACCAACTCTGAAGCGCTTAGTAATCGCATAGTCAACAGTAAAACCCAAATCAATAGCTCTACCCGGACCACCCGCAAGCCCGTCCAAATCACCGCCAATAGTCCACTTTTCATTAAGGCGATATTTTCCAGCGACGTACAGCAGTGGTACAAAGCCCAAATCATCATCAAGCCCTGTTGTACCGCCCTGCTCCAAGCGGATCTCGGCGTCCCGAATTTTCAGCGTAGCACCTACTTGAAAATTCGCCTTAGCGCTTTGCATCACTGTGTAGTGATACCCTATCCGCCATGAATTAAACTTATAGGTGGCATCAAGTGGCTGGTTGGCGTCAAAGCTTTCACCCGCAAATTGAACGAGGTCATCGAATGTGACTGACTCTGTATACGAAAGTGGCGCTAACATCACCCGTAGGTTATGACGCGTTTTAAAATTCCAATTAAGCTCTACCCGAGTTGCCGTTGCCGGCCCGTCACCTGCGGCCTCAAACAGCGAGAAGCGCGTTCCGGCATCTGAATTCGGCACTTGAACGTCGTTTTTACTTTGAAAACTCCCACCAACTGATATCCGTAAATCCACAGAGGCCGCCGAGGCACTAATCTGCCCCAAAGGGAGCAGCAAAAGTGTGCTGACGACCATTATAAAACGTATAAATGTGAATACCTGCATTAAGTTTCAGCTCTGCGATTGACGGTTGTGGGGAGAATAGCTAGAACGAACTATTCGAGTGCAACACTTCATTGGCGACCTATCCATAAGAAGAAATATTTTACGAAGAGCACGGCTGATTGGTTCACACCCGATGAACCTCTGTCACCAGTTTTTCTTCAACAACAACGTCAACCCTATGCACGACCAACACCAATAAATATTTCTCCAGCGGTGCTCGCTGGTTAAAACTATCGTCGGGCATTATAAGTTCGAAACTAGCGAGCTACGCACTAAATAGGGAAGCCTACCAAATTACGGACTAACACATTAATTTTGGCGCAACGGTTTTTGCTTGGAAAGTTACTGGGGACTATAAACAGTAACGAGGCGGTTGTTAATCAATTGCTGCTATCTGATTTCCCAGCATCCAGTGAACCCGTTTTAGCGACCAGATACCTGACTTCAGAACTGGCTACGACTATCAGTAAAAAAACAAGCTTCAGCAGATCTCGATTGCACAGCTTGCGGAACTGCATTTACATGCGGCTGCTACTGCCCTCTTGGTGGCGGACGTTAAAGGGACCTGGGAAGTTTAAATCACACCAAACCTAATGGGCCGCTTGGGGTAAATCAGCTACGGTCATTAGTGCAAGGCGAAAAAGTACAGGAAAATAAGTCATACGTCGAATTTTTCACCACCGCAATGGCGGCTGTAGCGAAAAAAGCGTTACTTAAATTTATCAAGCGGTCCACTAGACCGGCATTCAGCTAATTTGGCGAATCATGTTCTTTACGCTGTGATCTAATATTCCCATTATATGTGAAATCATATCGAGCCTTGGGAATGGGCTTGAAGGGTATTTAGGTTTTACATCAGGTGTATCAAGAAACCACGGGTTCATTGTTGTGGTCACCAAAGCTGCAACACTATTACCCCCCGTCACTTGCATTTCGGCTTTCAATTGATCCAAAAATTCCATGCCGTGTATGGATTCATCGTACTCGGTACTTGATAGAAACAGATCGGGGATAGATTTTTCTCCATCTTCCCCCGGCAAGTATTCGAGCAACGAAAACTTGTTGTAAAGCTCACGGTTTAACATATTGGAAAGACCAACATCAGAGTTTGGTACAAATTCTCCGTCTATATACTGTGCAGGAGTAAAAGCATAAGCGATGATCGCGGTATCTGAACCTAGCTCATCGAAAAACTCACGAAATTTTCGATCCCTTCTGTCAACAGTTT
>JALZUX010000308.1 GCA_023301405.1 Granulosicoccaceae bacterium
ACGCCACCTTAGTTTACACGTTGTCGGACACGATTGATCGCTGAACTGATTTGCGATGGGCTGTACCCACGGGACTGCAAAAAACGTTGCATACGTGCACGATCTGACGCGCTGTCACCAAAACCCTGCTTCGCAGCCACTCTACCTAAGGCATTACCTGCGTCGCCAAACTTTTTAAGCACGGCATTATAGGCATTTTCTGACCAATCTGCACCATTTTCTGTCAGTGCATCTTCAATGACTTCACGCGACAGGCGGCGGGACTGGAGGTCGGCCCGCACCTTGTTGGCACCAAACCCGCGATTGACACGCATTCGGGTGTAGGATTCGGCAAACCGCACGTCACATTGCAGGCCTTGATCGGCCAGCTGATCAAGAGCAGCGTCTACGGCGTCAGCCCGGAAATCACGTTGTATCAGCTTATCACGAAGTTCATAACGACCGTGCTCTCGCCTAGCCAACAGGCGCACACCACGGTGACGCGCTTCCGTAATTAACTTGGGAGTAAGTTCTTCTGTGTCTGGGCAATCAGGGTCGACCACTGATGGGCCGACTGAATCCTGATCATCAGATTGAGCAGTATCAGCGAGCTTCTTTCGCTTTGGCCACATCGACTTTCTCTGCTTTCTTCTCTGACTTTTTCTCTGACTTTTTCTCTGGTACTTCTTCTGCTTCAGCGGATGAATTAGGCATCAATAGCTGACGCAGCTTAGTATCGAGTTGTTCGGTCATTTGCGGGTTTTCTTTCATGTGGTTCCGCACATTATCTTTACCCTGCCCGATTCTATCTCCGTTGTAGCTGTACCACGCCCCGGCTTTTTCGATTAGGTCGTTTTTCACACCCAGATCAATGAGCTCAGCTTCGTGTGAGGTACCTTCGCCATACAGGATTTCAAATTCAGCCTGCTTGAACGGAGGAGCCATTTTATTTTTAACCACCTTCACCCGGGTATCGTTGCCAACTACTTCGTCGCCCTTCTTGATGGATCCAATGCGGCGGATGTCTAACCTGACCGATGAGTAGAATTTAAGCGCATTACCACCAGTTGTGGTTTCCGGGCTTCCGAACATCACACCGATTTTCATTCGGATCTGATTGATAAAGATAACCAGCGTATTTGAACGCTTAATATTAGCGGTGAGTTTGCGTAGCGCTTGTGACATTAATCGAGCGTGCAGACCAACGTGGTGGTCCCCCATGTCGCCTTCGATTTCTGCTTTAGGTGTTAGCGCTGCCACGGAATCAACCACAATAATATCGACGGAAGCAGATCGCACCAGCATATCGGTAATTTCAAGCGCCTGATCACCGGTATCTGGTTGTGAAACCAGAAGATCATCAACGTTAACGCCCAACTTTTCTGCATAGCCCGGATCAAGGGCGTGCTCAGCATCGATGAATGCGGCGGTTCCACCGGCTTTCTGACATTCTGCAATTGCTTGCAAGGTGAGCGTAGTTTTACCCGATGATTCAGGCCCGTAGATCTCACAGATTCGGCCTTTCGGTAATCCGCCAATACCCAACGCGATGTCTAGCGTTAGCGAACCTGTGGAGACGACGCCGACATCACGATTGATCTGGCTATCACCCATGCGCATAACAGCGCCTTTGCCAAATTGCTTTTCAATCTGGCCAAGTGCTGCACCAAGGGCTTTCTTTTTGTTTTCATCCACGCTTCGGGACTCCTGCGGTTACGTCTGTTAAACCTTATTAGTGTTTAGATTGTCGCATAAACACAGCATGTATCACAGCTTTAACTGTAAATAAATCCAGTACTTTTCCTTAACTGAGTTTAATGCCTGACAGCTACCTTGATCGCATCAGAATCGATACACTTCACCAATCCACGAATCGCCTCGGTGACGGCCTGATCCCGCACGGCTGCGCGATCACCCTGAAACAGAAAGTGCCGTGTGAAATGCCCATAGTTGTCACTGGCCCAGGCAATCCAGACTGTACCCACCGGCTTGTCAGATGACCCACCGCCCGGTCCGGCGACACCACTGACTGAAACCGTAAGCGACGCATCACTTCTGGCCAGAGCGCCCTGCGCCATTTGCGCCACGGTAGCCGCACTAACTGCCCCCTGGGTCGCCAGTGTTTCATCGGTCACGCCAAGGAGGCACTGCTTTGAGTTGTTGCTATAAGTGACATAACCTCGGTCAAACCAATCCGAACTGCCAGCGATATCAGTTATTGAAGCTGCAATCATACCGCCAGTGCACGACTCTGCCGTGGCAATGATCACACTTTGCTCAATCGCAAGGGTGGCAAGTTTTTGTAACAGAGTTTGTTGCTCAGCGCTCATGATATCTCCCGGTTCTGCACAGTTTAAATCAGCCGGCCCAATGCACCAAACCGGTTTGTTCAGCAGCCTGAATTTGATTATAAGCTTCAGTGGCCATGACAAGGCGTGGTTAGATACAATACGCAGATGACCACGACTGACTCCAGTAAACAAACTCCGATGATGCGCCAGTATCTCGGCCTCAAAGCCGAATACCCGGATACCCTGCTGTTTTATCGAATGGGTGATTTCTACGAATTGTTTTTCGACGATGCCAAACGTGCATCAGAATTATTGTCGATCACGCTCACCGCTCGCGGGCAATCGAGCGGACAACCCATCCCCATGGCTGGCGTGCCACAACATTCGGTCGAAGGCTACCTGGCAAAACTGGTATCGCGGGGCGAATCTGTCGCTCTTTGCGAACAAATAGGCGACCCGGCCACCAGCAAAGGCCCGGTGGAAAGACAAGTGGTGCGGGTGCTGACTCCTGGCACTGTCACCGATGAAGCGCTGCTTGAAGATCGCCAACAATGCTTGTTAACGGCCGTGGCAATCGATGGCGACTGGTTTGGGGTTGCCAGTATTGATTTGGCCGTTGGGATTATTCAGGTATCAGAATTTCAAACCCCACAAATGCTGCTGGCAGAACTCGCCCGGCTAAAACCGGCTGAGCTACTAATTAGCGAAGAACACGCCGTTGCAGAGCAATACGCAGGTCATAAAGTACGTCCCAGACCAGCGTGGCATTTTGATAGCCAAAGCGCCAGTGATCAATTATGCAAACTATTTGGCAGCAAAGACTTGCGGGGATTTGGCTGTCAAGACCTACAACGCGCCACTGGTGCGGCAGGCTGTGTTTTACAGTACGTAAAAGAGACACACCGAGGCACTCCACCGCACATATCAGGAATCAGCACAGAATCGCCACGCGATGCCCTGGCACTTGATGCCGCCACCAGACGCAACCTTGAGATCGACACCAGCATCAGCGGACAACCCAGTGCCACGCTTCGTGCACTGCTGGATAAAACCTGCACCAGCATGGGTGGACGGCTACTTACCCGCTGGCTCAACAGACCTATTCGTGATCACAAAACACTTAATACACGGCTGAACTGCGTTGATACTTTTATCACCGACAGGGATTTCGCCACAGACCTTGCCACCATACTGCGCGACATAGCAGACATCGAAAGAATACTGGCCCGGGTATCAATTGGCAGCGCACGCCCTAGAGATCTATTAAGCCTGCGAGATACGCTCAGACATCTACCATCTATTCAACAATTGATCAGTGGCCGCTCTGATGCCCTGCTAGATAACATTGCCGACTGCCTCGATGGCTTCGACACCGAACGTGAACTTTTGAACAAAGCATTGGCCGATGAACCTCCCGCCCTGCTGAAAGACGGTGGTGCGATTCGCGCCGGATACGACGAAACCTTAGACGAACTAAGAACCTTGAGCGTCAACGCCGATGGCTTTTTATCTGATCTGGAACAACGGGAGCGTGCCCGCTCAGGTATCCCCGGTTTAAAAGTTGGTTACAACCGTGTACACGGCTACTACATCGAAATATCAAAGGCCAGCAATGGCACGATTCCCACCGAATATACACGTCGCCAAACATTGAAAGGTGCCGAAAGATACATCACCGAAGAACTCAAAGAGTTTGAAGACAAAGTACTATCTGCACGCGAGCGCTCACTGCATCAGGAACGCGCATTGTATGAAAAACTGGTTACCGATCTGGGCACCAACCTAACAGCGCTTAAGCAGGGTGCACGAGCCATTGCTGAACTTGATGTTTTGCAAAACATGGCAGAGCGCTCGCACACTTTAGACTGGTCAAGGCCCGCGTTTACCGCCGAGCCGATCATTCACTACGAAGCCGGACGCCACCCCGTCATTGAAGCGACTCTTGACAGCCCGTTCGTGCCAAACAATCTACACCTTGATAACAAGCAACGAATGCTGCTGATCACCGGCCCGAACATGGGTGGTAAATCAACCTATATGCGACAAACCGCGCTTATCGTTTTGCTGGCTCACATCGGCAGCCATGTGCCGGCCTTAAAATGCGAGCTTGGGCCTGTCGATAGAATATTTACCCGTATAGGTGCCTCTGACGATTTAGCCAGTGGCCGCTCAACGTTCATGGTCGAGATGACAGAAGCTGCCGATATTTTGCACAACGCCACATCAGAGAGCCTGGTATTGATGGACGAAATCGGTCGCGGCACCAGCACTTATGATGGCTTATCTCTGGCCTGGGCCTGCGCCGAAGCACTGGCAAAAGGTAACCGTGCTTTTACCCTTTTTGCTACGCATTACTTTGAACTCACTCAGCTAGCCGACAACCTGACAAGCATAGGTAATGTGCATCTTGATGCGGTAGAGCACAACGACGAAATTGTGTTTATGCATAACGTTAAGTCGGGTGCCGCCAATAAAAGTTACGGCCTGCAAGTAGCCAAACTAGCGGGCTTACCACAATCAGTTTTAAATGACGCACGCGAACGTTTACAAGCACTGGAATCCACCAGTCAAGCGACCGACGCAAAACTTCCAAGTCCGTCCGCTGAACCCAAAATGCAGATGGGATTATTCGACACAGCTCCGGGGCCGGTTGATGATTATCTGGGTAAGATTGATATTAACGATGTAACACCTCGACAAGCGCTAGAACATCTATACAAGATGATCGATCTCACAAAGTAATTACCGACAAACTACACCTGCGCACTAATGAAAGGCGAAGCCATAAAAAAGGCGCATCACGTCAAACGTGATACGCCTAATTTCACAACTGACTATCAAGTGCTTAACTGATCCCTGATTGCTCTCGAGTTGCCAGAAACTCGATATCCGGCCAACGCTCCAGAGTCATCGCCAAATTCACCCGGGTAGGCGCTAAGTAAACCAATTCTTGAGCGTGATCAATTGACAAATTAGCCGCAGCTTTTATTTTAAACTCCTGCAACATTTTATCATCATCAAGTTTTATCCAGCGTGCTTGCTGTACGTTGACCCCCTCGAATTGGCACTCCACTTTATATTCATCTTTCAGGCGTTGCGCTACCACCTCAAATTGCAAAATACCGACAGCACCCAGAATCAAATCATTATTGTTTATCGGTTTAAATAGCTGAGTCGCCCCTTCTTCACACAATTGTCCCAGACCTTTTTGCAGTTGCTTCATTTTTAGCGGGTCTTTCAGCACCGCACGGCGAAACAATTCGGGTGCAAAATTCGGGATGCCGGTAAACAGCAGCTCTTCATTGGTCGTAAAAGTATCACCAATTCTGATGGTGCCGTGGTTGTGCAAACCGATGATGTCTCCACTAAAAGCTTCTTCAAGGCTTCCTCTGTCTGCTGCAAAGAAAGTTAATGCATCCGCGAATTTCACATCCTTGCCGATCCTTACGTGCTTTGCTTTCATACCCTTTTCATACTTACCGGAACAAATACGCATAAACGCGATACGGTCACGATGCTGCGGATCCATGTTTGCCTGAATCTTAAAAACAAAGCCACTGAACTTTTCTTCGATCGGATCAACCACACGAGTCAGGGTTTCACGTGGCTGCGGTGGCGGTGCAAATTCGACGAAGTCATTAAGTAGTTCAGCAATGCCAAAGTTATTAATTGCCGACCCGAAAAATACCGGAGTGAGATTGCCCGCAAGATATTCGTCCGCATCAAACTCGTTACTAGCACCCTGCACTAGCTCAAGTTCCTCACGTAATTCGTCCGCCATATCACCCAGCACTTCATCAAGCTTTGGATTATCCAGCCCCTCAACGACGTCGCCTTCTTGTACTTTTCCACCGTGAGTTGCCGAGAAAAAGTGAACCGTATTATTACGCAGGTGGTACACACCCTTCAGGCGCTTACCCATTCCGATCGGCCAGGTAATCGGTGCGCAGCGAATACCTAGAACTTTCTCGACTTCGTCCATTAGATCAATTGGATCACGACCTTCACGATCAAGCTTATTGATAAAGGTCATTACTGGCGTTGTGCGCAGGCGGCAAACCTCCATCAGTTTTTCGGTTCTCGGCTCAACACCTTTCGCGACATCGATAACCATTAGCGCAGAATCTACGGCAGTCAGTGTTCTATAGGTGTCTTCAGAGAAGTCTTCGTGACCCGGCGTATCAAGCAGATTTACTACCCGCCCTTTATACGGAAATTGCATCACCGATGATGTCACTGAGATACCGCGCTCTTGCTCCATCGTCATCCAATCTGATGTTGCATGACGCGCAGCCTTTCGACCTTTTACCGTACCTGCAAGGTTAATTGCACCACCGAACAACAGCAACTTTTCCGTGAGGGTGGTTTTACCCGCATCTGGGTGAGAGATTATCGCAAAGGTGCGTCTGTTTTTAATCTCTTCTAGAAGTCTGGCGTCCGACATAAGTTACTCAATTCCAATTTTTATTAGCGCTTATCATGATGGCTCTGCGTCGCATTACAGATCTAGCTCTTTAGCCATTAACAAAGCATCTTCACGATTACTTTGCTTTGCATTTTTAGGCACTGCATTGTAGTAGTTTTCACGACGGCCTGTTTCGATAAACCCAAATTTTTCATACAGAGCAATGGCCGAATGATTGGATACCCGAACCTCCAGAAACATGACCTTTGCCCCTGCCACGATCACCGTCGCTACCGACTGACTGAGCAACGCATCGGCAAATCCGCCACGCCTGTGTGCTTTATCAACACAAAGATTGAGAATGTGAGACTCACCGGCTGCAGCACTAAAGATCACATACCCCAGCAGTCCGTTTTCACCTTCCAATACCTGACAAAAATACCCCACCTTAAGACAATCGCGAAATATTTGCTCAGTCCATGGAAGCTGGTAGCTACCTTGTTCAATCCTTAGTACTTCATCAACATCTGCTTCGGTCATGGCCCGAACGTCGAAATTCAATAATTCTTGATCACCAATATCCACAACGCCATCATCAACCATCAAGTAACGCTTTGACCCGCTTGAGATCTTCCCAGGCCGGTCGCTTGAGGGCTGAATCCCTTATTAGTGCATTGGGATGCATCGTTACCGCTACCGGAGCATTAATCCAAGGTAGACGGTGTAAACCGGCGCGATATCGGGCCAATTCGTCAGCACTTTGAATAAAATTTGCCATCACGATAATAACTGCCGGCTGCACATTACCAACAAAAGAGCGCACGTTGCCGGTCGCCGTTTCTAACGGCTCAAAATACCCCAAGCATTGCTCGTCGAAATCAAACTCTATTGCTTTTAACATTGACTTGAGCAACTCCTGCCCTGCTGCCTCAAGCTTCGGCGCTTCAAGCAACAATAGCAGTCGTGCATTAGCCACCCGAACCGTCAGGACTGGCTTATCAGAAAAGCTTTGTAAAAAAGACTCAACACTCGTTTGACAAATCGACCCTGCCGGATCAACTTCAACCTGCTGCCGCAGACCGGTTTGCTGCCCGGGCACAATAGCGCTGGGCGTATTGTCTTCTAAGGGAACCGCATCACGGGACTCCCAGGATTCAATGCCCATTGCTTTAAGGTATTGCCTGGCGACAGCCGGCGACAGACTCACGACTGCGAGCCGCCCTGCTCGATTCTTTTTCTCTTACGCATCCAGCGCCAACACTCAAACACAGGCCCCGACAAAGCGTACGCCACAAACCCTGCGAACAATACTTTCGGCGGATCAAGCGAGGTAAAGACAAACACCATCACCAACCCTAAAAGAAAGAAAAACGGCACGCGCTTGGTTGCACCAAGATCTTTAAAACTGTAGTACCGGAAATTACTCACCATCAGCAACGCACTACAGATAGTCACTACCAAAGTAAGGCTTGTTACCTGACTGCCTGTCACACCGGAATCATGAAACACCCAGACCGTGCAAACCATTACCGCCGCTGCCGCCGGACTAGCTAGCCCCACGAAAAATCTTTTGTCTACCGAACCAATTTGCACGTTAAATCGGGCCAACCTAAGGGCCGCGCATGCAGCAAACAAAAACGCCACCACCCAGCCGACCTGGCCAAAACCCTGTCGTGCGATATTGTGTAGAGACCATTCATACATAATTAAAGA
>JALZUX010000309.1 GCA_023301405.1 Granulosicoccaceae bacterium
CTGATGGTGATCTCTGACGGTGCCCCCATTGATACCAGCACCATGACCGCCAATAGCCAGAATTTCCTGTCGGATCATCTGCACCAGGTGATTGGCTCAATAGAAAAGCGCGGCGCCGTGGAGTTGCTGGCTATCGGTATTGGTCACGATGTATCACAGTATTATCAGCGTGCGATGAAAATCATGGATGCCCGCGACTTAAGTAAATCGATGTTGGCGCACTTGACTGATCTTTTTTCACAGGCCAATTAGCTGCTACCCGTCAGATACAGCGCGTAGCGTGGGCCGGCGCCGCCAGGCGATTTTATGTATAAGCACTAATAAGGCTTCAGCCAAAACACTCACCTTGTTAAAGTTAAATAGAAGCAATACCCGAACTGTGGTCTAATACGGCGCTGATTCACACCCCCAACCTAACCTATTCCGCACAGCTATTGCTGCCACCGGCTGTTTGCCAGTGATCAGGCCTGTCACAATGGGCCATCAATTCATTGACTCTCGATCAACAATATTTCGTGTGCGCATCTTGCAAACCATTTCTATACTTATCTACTGCACCACTGCAGTGACCCGTACCCGGAGCTCCCTTTGAGAACTGACTCGTTATCCCAACTGCGCATTGACTGGCTGGGAAACATTCGCGCTGATATTTTGGCAGGCCTTGTCGTTGCACTGGCGCTGATCCCTGAAGCTATCGCTTTCTCGATCATTGCAGGCGTTGACCCAAAGGTTGGTTTATATGCTTCCTTTTCAATTGCGGTTATCACCGCCATTACCGGTGGCCGCCCTGGCATGATCTCGGCGGCAACGGCCGCCACTGCCGTTCTAATGGGCAGTCTGGTCAGAGAATATGGCCTTGAATACCTGTTGGCAGCAACCGTGTTGGCCGGACTGATACAAATCGCCGCCGGCATATTCAGACTGGGCTACGTTATGCGGTTTATCTCGCGCTCGGTGATGACCGGGTTTGTTAATGCGCTTGCGATTCTAATTTTTATCGCGCAACTGCCCGAACTCACTAACGTTACCTCACTCACTTACGTGATGGTTGCCGCCGGACTCGCGATCATTTACCTGCTGCCACGTGTCACCAATGCCGTGCCATCACCGCTGATCTGTATTGTGGTACTGACCGTTTTATCCATTAGCATGGGCTTTGATGTACGTACCGTCGGTGACATGGGTGAGCTTCCTTCAACGTTGCCGGTTTTTCTGATTCCACAAATTCCGCTGACGCTGGAAACCTTATGGATCATTCTGCCCTACTCTGTTGCCGTTGCCGCTGTCGGCCTGCTTGAATCACTAATGACCGCGTCTATCGTTGATGAACTCACCGACACCAGCAGCAACAAAAACCGTGAGTGTGTTGGTCAGGGTATCGCCAATACCGCCACAGGATTCATTGGCGGCATGGCTGGTTGCGCAATGATCGGTCAATCAATTATTAACGTGAAATCAGGCGGTCGCGGCAGGCTTTCAACGTTCTGTGCCGGTATTTTTCTGTTAATCATGATTGTTTTTCTAGGTGACTGGGTCAAACAGATACCCATGGCTGCACTGGTGGCGATCATGATCATGGTATCAATTGGTACCTTCAGCTGGTCATCGATCAAAGACCTCAAAGAGCACCCGCGAAGTTCATCTATCGTTATGCTGGCCACCGTGATTGTGGTTTTAGCCACCCACAACCTTGCGATCGGGGTATTGGTTGGCGTGCTGTTTTCAGGGATATTCTTTGCGTGGAAAATTGCTCAGCTGTTTCGAGTGACTTCGAAGCTGTCAGAAGACGGCAAACACCGTACTTATATTGTGGAAGGGCAGCTGTTTTTTGCCTCGGTAGAAGATTTCAATGCCTCCTTTGACTTCAAAGAGCCTCTAGAGGCCGTCACTATTGACCTGACCCACGCGCACATCTGGGATATTTCAAGTGTTGCAGCGCTGGATATGGCCGTACTGAAGTTTCGTCGCGACGGCGCAGAGGTTACTATGGAGGGGCTCAATGCCGCCAGTGAAACCATAGTTGATAAGCTGGGGGTTCACGACGAACCCGGCGCATTAGAACGTATGATGGGTCATTAACATGAAAAACATACTGGCATTTCTGGATGGGTCAAAGTACTCCCAAAGCGTTTGCGATCACGCCGCCTGGGTGGCGACGCGGGGCGACTCCTCTCTTGAGTTCTTGCACGTTCTGGGTCGCCGTGAAGGCACCACTGAAACCAAAGACCTAAGCGGCAGTATCGGCCTGGGCGCACGTTCCGCATTGCTGGAAGAACTCGCCGAACTCGACGGTCAGAAAGCACGCCTGGTCAATAAGCGCGGGCGCGCCATTCTGGATGACGCAACCGCACGCGTGAAAGAGCAAGGCGTAACTCAGGTATCAACAACGCTTCGCAACGGTCAGTTTGTTCGTACCATGCAGGAATTTGAATCAGCCGCTGATTTGTTAGTCATTGGAAAACGCGGAGAAGCGTCAAACTTCGATATGGATCATTTGGGGTCAAACCTTGAACGCGTAGTTCGAGCAACCCACAAACCCGTGTTGGTTGCTTCTCGCGCTTTCAAGCCAATCAACCGTATGTTGATCGCATTTGACGGTGGCGCAAGTTCAATAAAGGCAGTAGAAGATATAGCCGCCAGCGGTATTTTCGCGGGCCTTGACTGCATTCTACTGACCGCAGGCGCCGACAACACAAGAACATCAAAGCGCAAACAAGGCGCGGCTGCATTACTGACAGAGGCGGGTTTTAACGTTGACATTCAAATGCGCTCCGGCCAGCCCGACGAGGTAATAACCAGCGCGGTTGAAAACGACAACATTGATCTGCTGGTGATGGGTGCTTATGGGCATTCGCGAATACGCAATCTGATTATTGGCTCAACCACCACAGAGATGGTCAGATCGTGCAAAGTGCCAGTGATGCTATTTCGCTAGGG
>JALZUX010000310.1 GCA_023301405.1 Granulosicoccaceae bacterium
GTAAGTAGTGTATTTCCCAGCTCCATCTTCTCATTCACGTCAGAGTCTCCGGCATCACTGCTAACAGCTAACAATATATGAGACGCGTCGCGTTTATCTGGTGTAACCCAACGTGTTTTATTTTGTTGGTAGTAGTTGTTTAAATCTTCATCCGTAACTTCAATTGTTGATTTCAAGTCATCGATTTTGAGTTCAATGTACTCAACAGTCACTTTTTGCGGATTGTTAAACTGAACCTTGTTATCTTCGTAGTAAGCGACTACATCCTCGTCAGAAACTTCTATCGCATCCGCCTTAGCCTGCACATCAAAGGCAATGGAAGCCAGTTTCCGCTTTTGAGATCTCAGTGACTCCATTCTGGCGTTTTCCGTCTGGAGCGAGAACCCGGTGTTAACAATTGACTCTGAAAGCTGCCGGGTAACTATATCCCCACGATATTGATTTTCGAACTCAGCGGCTGAAACTCCCATAGATTGCAGTTGCTGCTGGTAGCGGTCTTTGTCGAAACGACCATCGACTAAAAACCCGTCAATACTAAGCAGGTTACTTGCTAGATCTTCATCACTGACAGCCAAGTGGTTATCGACAGTGGCTTGGCGAATAACTTCATTGGTTATTACTGACCCCATAGCCTGATTGTTAATGACCGTTGCGGCATCAAACCCTTCAGGGATCCGGCCGCCAAACATCTGTGACAGCTGAGCTCGCTGTTGCTGGTAGGCGTTTTGAAAAGTGTTTAGCGACACTTTTTCTCCATTGACCTTTGCAGCATAGTCGGGCCCGCCGCCATTGAAGTAAGAATTAACCCCAACCAAGGCAAACGGAATGCATATAATTGTGACCAACAGGTATTTAAGCCACTTTGAGTTTCGTATGCCGTCGCGTAGATCAAGTAACATGATAATTTCAGCTGGTTATATGTGCAAAGATAAAAGATATGTCTTCAACGACACCTTTTCAACTATAGCAGTAGACACAAAAAAAGGGTGCCAAAAGACACCCTTATTTCGTAGATGGCGGAGCGGACGGGACTCGAACCCGCGACCCCCGGCGTGACAGGCCGGTATTCTAACCAACTGAACTACCGCTCCAATAATGGTGGGTGCTGAGGGGATCGAACCCCCGACCCTCGCCTTGTAAGGGCGATGCTCTACCAGCTGAGCTAAGCACCCTGAGCAAGCCGCCTAGTTTATAGACTCTTTCAACGCTTTACCAGGTTTAAATCGAGGAACATTTGACGCAGCGATTTGAATTTCCTCGCCAGTACGCGGGTTACGTCCTTTTCTAGCCTCTCTCTTGCTAACTAGAAATGTGCCAAAACCGATCAAGGTGATCTGGTCACCTTTATTTAAGGTATCGCCGATCACGTCAACCAGCGAGTCAATAATTTTAGCTGCATCTGACTTCTGTACGTCTGCCTTTTCAGCAACGGCCTCAACAAATTCTGTCTTATTCATTCAAAGGTGTCCTCAATGAGAAATTTACATATGCGTACCGCACATGGCGTTGCCACAATGCGCTAATTCTAGTGACCAATCTGTATAGTATTGGAGGTGTGCCGCGAACCAGTCGTAAGACGAATTCCTGGTTGGCAATTGTGTCTTAATTGTGTACATTCACGCGGGGCTCAGGGCCCCGTCCACTCAGACTACTTTACCACAAACTGCACGCTAATCGAAGGACTTCGTCCCTAGTGATGCTGGACCGTTTGCGATGCCTTTTTCTTCGAGGTACGAGTCTTCGCTTTACCTGGTGGCGTAGTTTCTAATAAAGGCGTCGGCGACTCCGCTAAAGCAATCTCCAACACTTCATCAATCCACTTGACTGGCTTTACAACAATGTTGCCTAACACCTCAGCCGGAATGTCGGCAAGGTCTTTTTCATTCTCTGCTGGAATAATGACAGTTTTTATATTACCCCTGTGAGCGGCAAGAAGCTTTTCTTTCAAGCCACCGATGGGCAATACTTCACCACGCAATGTTATTTCACCCGTCATTGCTACATCAGCCTTCACGGCGATGCCAGTCAGTGCAGACACAAGCGCTGTGCACATACCAATACCTGCACTTGGACCATCCTTGGGCGTTGCACCATCAGGAACATGTATATGAATATCTTTATTTTCGTAGAAATCTTCAGCAAGGCCAAGCGCTGGCGCTCTGCTTCGAACAACGGTTTGCGCAGCCTGTATTGACTCTTTCATGACATCGCCAAGTTGCCCCGTGTGCTTGAACTTTCCTTTGCCTGCGACGACGGCAGTTTCTATTGACAACAACTCACCACCCACTTGAGTCCATGCTAATCCAGTGACCTGCCCAACCTTGTTTTCCTCCTCAGCCACCCCAAACCGGTGTTGTTGCACGCCGAGATATTTCGACAGGTTTTCAGTTGTAACTTCGACCGATTTTGTGTCTTTATCCAGTAGTATTTCCGTCACAATCTTACGACAAACCTTACTGATCTCGCGTTCAAGGTTGCGCACTCCAGCCTCACGGGTATAGCACTGAATAATCTTTCTTACGGCTTCTTCCCCAAGAATCATTTCGCCTTCACGCAAACCATTATCAGCAATCTTTCGCGGCACCAAGTAGTTGATCGCGATATTCAGCTTTTCGGTTTCCGTATAACCGGGAATCCTAATTACTTCCATACGGTCCAATAGAGGCGCTGGTATATCCATGCTATTGGCCGTTGCAACAAACATTACATCTGATAGATCGTATTCCACCTCAAGGTAATGATCTGCAAAAGTATGATTTTGTTCGGGATCAAGGACTTCCAACAATGCAGATGAAGGATCCCCACGGAAGTCAGTCGACATTTTATCGATTTCATCAAGCAACAATAAAGGATTACGGGTTTCAGCTTTGGTAATGTTTTGTACAATCTTGCCTGGCATTGAACCTATGTATGTACGACGATGACCACGAATCTCTGCTTCATCGCGAACACCACCCAATGCCATCCGGCTGAACTTACGACCAGTCGCCCGTGCAATCGACTTACCCAATGAAGTTTTGCCAACTCCCGGGGGACCAACCAAGCACAAGATAGGGCCTTTCGACTTTTTGACACGTTTTTGAACCGCCAGGTACTCAAGAATTCGCTCTTTTACTTTCTCAAGCCCGAAGTGGTCCTCTTCAAGAATCGCTTCAGCTCCTGCCAAGTCTGACTTTAATCGGGATTTTTTCTTCCAAGGCAGATTAGTCAATGTTTCGATGTAATTGCGAACAACAGTTGCCTCGGCAGACATCGGCGACATCATTTTTAATTTTTGAAGTTCACCGGATACTTTTGTCTTCGCTTCTTCACTCATACCGGCGCTTTCGATACGCTCCGCCAGATCTTCGATTTCATTTGGTACATCGTCAAGGTCACCAAGCTCTTTTTGAATGGCCTTCATCTGCTCATTCAAGTAGTACTCTCGCTGGCTTTTCTCCATCTGCTGCTTAACGCGACCACGAATGCGTTTTTCAACCTGCAGCATATCGAGCTCACCTTCCATCAAGCTCATTAAGTATTCAAGCCGCTCAGACGCTTGCTCGATTTCGAGTATTTTTTGTTTTTCTTCTATTTTTAACGTGAGGTGTGCGGCAACGGTATCCGCCAACCGCGAAGGATCTTCAATACCACCAAGGGACGTTAGTATCTCTGGAGCCAGCTTTTTATTGAGTTTTACATATTGCTCAAACAGGCTTATCACACTGCGAACCAGAACTTCCATCTCCTTCTCGTCAACGCTCAACGCTGCTTCAACTACTTCTGCGTCTCCTGCAAAGAAGCCCTGCTCAGTTTTAACAATGTTAGAAATTCTAGCGCGCTCACCCCCTTCGACCAAGACCTTGATGGTGCCGTCAGGAAGCTTAAGCAACTGGAGGATATCAGCCAAGGTGCCGAATTCGTTGATATCTTCGAGCTCTGGCTCATCAACGTCCGCCCTTTTCTGCGCTGACAATAATATTTGCTTGTTACACCCCATTGCCTCGTCTAAAGCAAGAATAGAATTCTCGCGTCCGACGAACAATGGAATGACCATGTGGGGGTAGACCACGACATCACGCAACGGAAGAAGCGGAATGCTTTTGGTACTTGACGGTATTGTTACTTTGGACTGCGGCTTATCGGCCATGCTGCCTCACGATTCGTCTGGCGAAAAATTTAGTGGGCATGATGCCCACTTCACCATTAAAGTGTAAGGCCGAACCGCAGATTTACAAGCGTTGTTTGCGACTCTCTACACTGCATAAAAAACACAGTGCAGAGTTACCACGTTGCGTTTTACTCGTCTGATGCGGCTTTCTTAAAGTCTTTGTTGTCATCATCCAAGCCAGCACCATCGATACTTGATTCATTGCTAGCCAATAACAGATAAGGCTTTGCCTCACCGCGGACGACTGCACCATCAACGATCACTTTCTTCACATCGTCCATTTGGGGAAGGTCATACATGGTATCCAGAAGCACATTCTCTAGAATAGTACGCAGTCCCCGTGCACCCGTTTTTCGCGCAGTGGCTTTTTCCGCTACCGCATAAAGCGCATCCTCGCGGAATTCAATTTCCACGTTTTCCATTCCCAATAATTTTTCGTATTGCTTAGTTATGGCATTTTTGGGCTCAGTAAGAATTCTGACCAACGCATCTTCATCAAGCTCTTTGAGAGTCGCTACCACAGGGAGACGTCCTACAAATTCCGGAATGAGTCCATATCGAACAAGATCTTCAGACTCCACTGTCGCCAAAAGATCCCCTAACTTCTTTGTCTCGTCCTTGGTCTTAACTTCAGCACCAAAACCGATTCCGCCTTTATCAGAGCGATCGCGAATTAGTTTGTCAAGACCAGCAAATGCACCACCAACAATAAACAAAATATTCTTAGTATCTACTTGCAAAAATTCCTGCTGCGGGTGCTTTCGTCCGCCTTGAGGAGGAACGGAAGCCACTGTTCCTTCGATCAGTTTTAGCAACGCCTGCTGCACACCTTCACCTGAGACATCGCGGGTTATCGATGGGTTATCAGCTTTACGTGAAATTTTATCGATTTCATCGATGTAAACGATTCCGCTTTGCGCTTTTTCAACGTCATAGTCGCATTTTTGCAGCAGTTTCTGGATGATATTCTCAACATCTTCGCCCACGTAACCAGCTTCTGTGAGAGTGGTAGCGTCTGCCATCGTGAATGGAACATTAAGCAACCGGGCAAGCGTTTCAGCAAGCAAGGTCTTTCCCGAGCCGGTAGGCCCGATCAACAGAATATTACTTTTCGCCAGTTCGACGTCGTCTTTTGAGTCAGATTGGTACTGCAACCGTTTGTAATGATTATATACGGCGACAGCAAGTATCTTTTTTGCATCCTCCTGACCAATAACATACTGATCAAGGGTGTCTCGAATTTCTAACGGTTTCAGCAGTTCACCGGTAGCACTCGCCGCCTTTTCCTGCATTTCCTCTGTGATGATATCATTGCAGAGATCAACACACTCATCGCAAATGAATACAGATGGGCCAGCAATCAGCTTCCTTACTTCGTGTTGACTTTTACCGCAGAATGAACAGTAGAGTAACTTACTGTCATCTTGATTCTTATTGTCGCCGTCACTCATTAATCTACTCTACCTTGCATTAGGCTCATTCCACCTTGCCGTGTTTGAGCCAGATTTGCAAGGCGCAAACCAAGCAGGCTCTGTTTTGACTGGGTATAAAGTGTCACCCGAATCCCCTCAATATCTGCTTAGCTAACTAGACGCCGCTTCTTTTGCCCGACTTTCGACCACGCGATCAATCAGTCCGTAATTCAATGCATCAGTTGCCGTCATGAAGTTATCGCGATCAGTGTCCTTTTGTATCACATCGATATCCTTACCGGTGTGATGCGCCAGTACATCATTCAATCTGGACCGGATTGAAAGTATTTCTTGAGCATGGATTTCAATATCTGTTGCCTGTCCTTGAAACCCACCAAGCGGTTGATGAATCATCACTCGACTATGAGGCAGTGCCAAACGCTTTCCATGAGCACCGCCCGCCAGCAATACAGCTCCCATACTGGCAGCCTGCCCTACACAAAGCGTGGTTACATCTGGCTTAATAAACTGCATTGTGTCGTAAATCGACATACCAGCGGTAACTGAGCCTCCCGGACTATTGATATACAGCGAAATATCTTTGTCCGGGTTTTCAGATTCAAGATAAAGCAACTGAGCCACCACAACATTCGCCATGAAGTCTTCAACCTGCCCCACCAAAAATACCACACGCTCTTTAAGCATCCGCGAGTAGATGTCATAACGCATGGAACCTCGAGGCGTCACCTCTTCTACAGTCGGTATATAGCCTGTCGCTTGCGTTGCTGACATCCGCGTGTCCGTGGAAGTTATGATCATTAAGTCTTACTCTAATTTTTCTAATTGTAAGAACACTGCAAGCTTTTAGCCTGCATTGCCATTTTATTGCTCTTCGGTGGATTTTTCCGGATTCATCACGTCTTTAAATTTCATCGGTTTATCCATCACTTTAGCGTGCTGCATTGCCCAAGCAGTGACCTGCTGTTCTAACACCAGGCCTTCAACGTTTTGTAAATACTCAGAATTTCCGTAATAATAGTCTACCACTTGCTTAGGATCTTCATAGGAAGA
>JALZUX010000311.1 GCA_023301405.1 Granulosicoccaceae bacterium
GTTCATCATCAACCATTTCGGCAGGGAACCCGGGTGCTGTTATGCTAAGACCGGTTACCTCTTCAAGGCGCCTTATAATATTAGGCGACCACTCACGAGGGCCAAACCTCGCCTCACCATCTTTGAAAACACTTATCAACAACGGGCTGATTTCCAACGGCACGTCATGGCGTTCTGCGATGGCCTGAAACAAACCAATATCTTTACTGACAAGGTCCATCGTAAACGAAATATCACGAGAGCCATTCAAAATGACCTGACTCTCTGTTTCATGAACAAATGAATTACCCGACGAAATACGGATAGCCTCATAGGTGGTGTTGAGGTCCATGCCTGCCGCTTTTGCCGTCACCAGTGCTTCACAACAGGATAACAAGTTGGCAGTGGCCAAATAATTGGTCATCACTTTCAACACTGACGCCGACCCCAAGGGCCCAGTGTGTAGTATGCGTCTGCCAAGATTTTTCAGCAGCGGCAGTATGCGATCAAACACAGGCCGATCGCAGCCGGCAAATATTGAAATATTACCAGTGTCTGCCCGATGGCACCCTCCGGATACCGGACAATCCACGGCAGCGGCACCGGTTTTCTGCACCAATGCCCCCAAGCGTTTTACTTCTGCCTCGTCAGTGGTGGACATTTCCAGCCATACTTTGCCATCAGTCAGTGCTTCAAGTAAGCCGCCCTCGCCCTCCATAACAACTGCAGAAGCCGCCGGTGACGGTAAGCAAGTGATAATAACTTCACAGTCAGTGGCCATCGCGGCCGGGGTGTCTGCCCATTTGGCGCCCTGATTAATAAATGGCTGGGCGATTTGCTTGTTGAGATCACGGACCGTTAAATCTGCACCATTGCGCAGCAGGCTACCAGCCAGCTTGCCGCCAACATTGCCTAAACCTATAAAGCCTATTTTCATGTTTCAAGTCTACGTTTGGTAAAAACTTGAGCATGAGGTTTTTGAGGGTTTAATTCTTTTCTGTACCCGACCGAATTCAACTACACAAAGAGCTTGGTGGTTGGCTTCCTATGCTACTAACACACCACCAGTACACGCCCGTGCAGAATGAAAACGACAGCACGGGCGAACACCTGATTTTTATAAGTACCGCAGCACCTCTTGCAAAACAAAGAATTTACACACCCACCAGCGAATGGCATATCATTAATCAAGTTCTGCTGAAATCAGAGTAGACAGTGTTTGCAAACCTTTAGCTATTTCATCATCACCAGCATGACTGAAGTTTAAACGGATATAACTCGATTCATCATCATGCGCAGGGAAAAATGGCTCACCCGGCATAAAAGCAACATTGCATTCAATCGCTTTCGCCAATAATTTCTGAGTATCAACAGGGTTATCCGAAAGCAACCTTAACCAAAAAAACAGCCCACCAGACGGTACCTGCCATGTAGCTAAGTTATACAGATGTTTTTCAAGCGCAGCCGCAAATACATCGCGCTTACGTTGGTAACCTGCAACTATAGACACCATACGTTCACCGGCATTACCAGCCTGAAGTTGCTCAAGCACAATGTGCTGACTTAGCCGATTGCTATGCAAATCGGCCGCCTGCTTTAACCACGACAACGCCGGATACAATTGTGCAGAGCACACCAGATAACCCAGACGCAAACCGGGGGCCAGAGTTTTTGAAAAAGACGATTGGTAAATCCAGTTCTGCTGCTGCATGAAACTACAGACCGGCCGTCGATCACAATCATCATAGGCAAGTTCACGGTAAGGGTCATCTTCAAATAAAACGCTGCCGTTCATGTCACAAGCCTTTGCCAACGCCTTTCTTTGATCAGTGGTATAACAGTGACCAGTGGGGTTTTGAAACGTAGGAACCGTATACGTTAATGCTGGTGCATTTTTGCAGTTTATTAACAGGTTTGTGGTGGCCGGCGTAAACGGCTGGTACTCAGCCCCAAATAGAGAGAACACCTGCAATGCTGCAAGGTAAGTCGGTGATTCAACCGCCACCTGTGTGCCATTTTCAATCATCAATTTGGCGACAAGATCAATTCCCTGCTGCGAACCAGACAGTATCAACACTTGATCAGCAGATACATGTAACCCACGGTTAGCAAGATCTTTTGCGACAAACTCTCGCAGGTCAGCATCGCCTTCCGTCGCACCGTATTGTAATTGTCTGTGGTCAAGATCACTGACACTGATGCATGGAAAACTATCACTGGAAGGCAGTCCACCGGCAAATGAGATCATTCCCGGCTTATCTACTACGTTTAAAATTTCGCGTATCGGTGATGGCTGCAGTCGGGATATTCGGTCTGCCAATAGCATAATTTGCTCCTCGCTTTATTAGTCAATAGAGTTGACCTATTGACAGTCTGTGTCACACATTTTAATGTGTCAACATGATTGACCAAATAAAATCAGACCTACACGCCGCTGACGTTGACCCGACTCGCGACTCAGAATTAAGAAAAGCTATCGAGTTGCTGTTCTTTTCCTACCGTGCGTTCACACGCGGGCCAGACCAAATTTTGGCCAAACGCGGCTTGAACCGGGTCCATCACCGCATTCTCTACTTCATCGCACGTGAACCGGGCCTGGCAATCAATGAATTACTCACGGTACTGGGCATCAGCAAGCAAGCACTGCATATACCGTTGCGCCAACTTGTCAGCATGAATCTGATCAAAAACGACAAATCAAAGCTGGATGGCCGGGTCAAAGAACTGCGCCTGACAGCCAGCGGCAAACGATTGGAGTCACGCTTGACCGGCACACAGCTTCTGCAACTGGAAAGCGTTTTTTCAGAAAGCGGCAGCGATGCAGAAAAAGCCTGGAGAAAAACCATGACCCTGCTCGCAAGGGACTAGCAGTTAAAACAGACTGTCGACAAAAGCACCACTACCACTACCCGCTTACGGGTCACTTAACACTTACGCCACAACGCCTAAAAGTTGTATGCTTCGAACATGAAAGATTTTGACGAATTGCGCAGCGTACTCGAGCTCGAGAAAATTGAAGACAACCTGTACCGAGGTCAAAGCTACCGAACCCCGTGGGGGCGCGTATTCGGTGGACAAGTCGTCGCACAGTCGATTCATGCAGCGCAGCTGACCACACCAGATGATCGTCTGATGCATTCAATGCATGCCTATTTTCTATTGGCTGGCGATATCGACTTACCAATTGTCTACGACGTCGAGCGGGTTCGCGATGGCGGCAGCTACACCACCCGCCGCGTGAAAGCGATCCAGAAAGGCCGCGCTATTTTCAGCATGGAAGCCTCGTTTCAAGTCCCCGAAGAAGGCTTCAGCCATCAGCAAGCCATGCCGGACGTACCGCCTCCTGAAGGCCTACAGACTGACCGTGAAATTGGTGAACTAATACGCGAAGAAGCACCGGATTTTTATCGGCTAACCAGAATAGATCGGCCTATTGAATGCAGACCAACTGGCGGCGCTGCCCCTTACACTGCAGATTCACCGGAAGCAAAGCAAAACATTTGGATCAAAGCGCTAGGGTCACTGCCCGATTCTGATCGCATGCATCAAGTGGCGTTATCTTATGTGTCTGACTACAACCTACTGGCAACCGCCCTGCTACCCCATCGGCAACAATTGAAACCGCAACGGGTGTTTTTAGCAAGCCTTGATCACGCGATGTGGTTCCACCGGCCTTTCAGGTTTGACGACTGGTTGCTGTATAGCATGGAAAGCCCCAACGCTGGTTCAGCACGGGGGTTTTCCCGTGGCAATGTATTCAGCCGTGACGGTCAGTTAGTGGCATCGGTGGCGCAAGAAGGCTTGATTCGAACCAGCCGCAAATAACAACTATAAAATAGAAAATAAAGTACAAGGTAACTACATGAGAATTGATATTGTCTCTGATGTTGTTTGTCCATGGTGCATTGTGGGCTACCAACAGCTGGAAGTAGCACTAACAAAGACCAACACTACTGGTGAAATTCACTGGCAGCCCTTTGAGCTAAACCCTGACATGCCAGAGGAAGGCGAAAACCTGCAAACGCATATTATTAGAAAGTACGGCATCACCGCAGCGGAAAGTGAAAAGAACAGAGATAACCTAGTCAATGTTGGTAAGGAGCTAGGCTTTAACTTCAAGTTCACTGATGAAACCCGTATGGTAAATTCATTCCGTGCCCATCAGTTAATTCACTGGGCCGCCCTTCACGGCCGCGCCCATGCGTTAAAGATCACTCTTTTTCATTGTCACTTCAGTCGCGAAAGAGACATCAGTGATGTTGATGTACTTACGAATGCCTGCGTAGAAGCTGGCTTGCCATTTGAAGAAGCTGCCCAAATACTTGAAGACGAACTGTACGCCGACGCGGTTCGAGAGAGACAGCGGTTTTCTATCGCTAATGGTATTAAAGGCGTGCCTGCAATGATTTTTAATCAGCGTGACTTAGTGGTAGGGGCTCAGGGTATAGATCGGTACGTGGACATCATTATGCAGCAGAAATCTGAACCTGTGGCGACAGTGCAAAACGATTGACGGCAGATTGCTTTAGGTTAATGCTCGACTGTCTGCAACCGGCGGTAATCGGGCCTTTAGCCGACATACGTTTTACACTCAAAAATAATTTATACCAAAAGATATAACAAGCATGAATAAGCAAAAAGCGATCACTTTCTTTGAGTGGTCAGGTTCAATCTTGGCCATGGCCTATGCATTGTTAATCGCATCGAACACCGGCAATGAGATACTTGGGTTTAGTTTATTGTTAGTGTCAGCTATTCTTTTTGGCGCCTGGGGATATATCGATAAAAGGTGGGCGTTTTTTGCACTTCAATTCTTCTATGCGGCGTCAGCCATCATTGGGCTGGTGCGGTGGTCTTGACTACCGCTTAGGGCACTATCATGCCAAGTGCGGTAGGCTGTCAAACTAGTGAGTGCATAGATAGATTTCAACGACCACTATCAGTCTCTGTTCGGCCACTAGCTGCCCTTAGCAGAAAAAACTAACGAGCGGACCGAAGTAGATTGTTTGTGTTGATCAAATAGTCGCATGACTGCAGTCGTATCTCGCAGCCTCTTTTACTCACCCTACACCGCTAGCCAACCTTTAAAACCCAAACACCTGCCCAACCGAAATTGAAAGCGTCGGATCGTTGTTTTCCTCGTCATCATCAAGTGGCACTGCTATATCCATTCTAATTACATTAGCCCCCAACACCACGTTCGATCCAAACCGAAATCCAAAACCAGCCGAACGCCTTAACTCACTGGCACCATCTTCGTCCGCGACCCACCCGGCATCGAAGAAACCAATCAACCCGACATCAACTACGCCAAGACGCCAGTCTAGATCGATACGATCTTCGATGTTAAGCCGCGCTCTTTCACGGCCGGAAAGAAAACGACGGGCGTAACCACGTAGTCCATTGTTTTCGCCTAGTGTGAATTGAACTGGAACGTCGGAGTCACTTTCGGCAAATGTATAATCCAATCGGGTAGCCAATGTGTGAGATTTGAAGCTGGTATTAAACCATCTTGCGGCGGCTGTGACTGACCACGGCCTATTATCACCTAACGGGTTGTCACCACCGCTGATGTCATTGAAGACTGCAGACCCGTTCATTGAAAACCGGAGCAAAGAGTCCTGACCTGCTGCGAATGATCGAGCTAATCGAACATCGGCCCTTGGCGCTAACGACTGGCCACGGTTTGGGATTGTATTGCTGTAGTCGGTATGAATCAGTCCAACTTGCAGCTCAGCAACGCTTCCCAGAGTTAGGTCCTGGGTAAACTTCAGGGTGTCGAGTGAACTGACTTTGCGGTACTCAGTCACCGTATCGTGCGCTAATAGAAAGCCTGCGTAAAATTGGGTTGTGTCAGCCGGCCTATCGATGGTGTCCGCTTGTACGCCGCGAGTCGCCTGATAGGCGAGATCTACATATTGAAACACTACACCACGCCGCAGTGATCGTTGATCAGTGGGCTTACGCCAGACGCGTGAGATATCTAGCGCAAGCCTTTCCTCTGGAACTTGTACCACCGAAACACCATTTTCGAAGAAGTCGATATCACGCTCTACGCTTTCAGCGCCAATAGACCAGGCATTTTCCCCCAGCCGACTTTTAAAGGGGCGTTGAAACCGAACCCGATAAAAATTACCTTCTTCGGTACGACCGACCTGATACAAGGCGCGCTGGTCTTTATTGATAAAGTGCAAATCACTGTACGAAAGCGAGCCGCGAATTTCATTTTCTGAATTGCCGGTATAGTTGAACAGCAGTGAATCACCAAGCCCGGCCACATTGCGCTCACCAAGCGTGAAGCCTAACTCACCAACGCCCCCCAAAAACGAACCAGAAGCACCTGCAACGATAGACAGCCGATCCTGGGTATTTATGTGGAGCTCTGTGGCTTTGCCGTTCTTCGCCGGCTGCAACGTGACAGACACTGACGCAAAGAGATCGGTTCGTCTTAACACTCTTTCAAACTCAGCGATATCCTGCACGCCAACCCTATCACCAACAGATACCCCTAGTTCACGGAGGATAGTTTTTTCACGAGTGGTGCGATGGAGCCAATTAGCGGCCCGGTATACGGCAACCTGGTTGGCGACTTCGGGGGCAAAAATATTGACGCGATTCACAAATACGGAGGTGACTTCGATCTGGTCATTTTCGAAGGATTCTGCGGCCGTTAATACATTGGGCAGACAAGCTAACAACACCAGCAATGACGCCACCAGCAGCCAAATCGTGTTCAGCCGCTTTGTATTACCGGAGATTCGGGCAATCGCGCTGTACTGTTTGTTTATTGCCAGAGGCATTCGTCATTTCCGTGGATAAATGAAGTCAAGTAACGATGCATTTCTGCCGCCAACCATTAGATGCGCGTTGACTCGGCAGTGCAGATCGATCACAAGAGGTTAATGTTTATCAATAACTTACCGGCATTAGTGATCATTGGCATAGCGCCGGATGGTTCTTTTGGCCAAACGTATAGTCTGCACCATCCGATCTGTTGTATCGAGACAAATTTTTCACCGCGCAGCACAATTCAATATCGGGTTATTTCAAATCATGCCGACATCAGCCAATGATTCCGAGTTAAATAAGGCTCCGAGTAAATGATACGCATTCTTCGACATGTTTGTTCCAGCTTGGTTCTAGGCTACGTGTTGTTACATTCCAGCACTGCCGCAGCGCAAGACAGGTCAGCACTATTGGCAAGTGCGCAGCAGCTGGAAATTTCGGGTGACTATCAAGGGGCAGAACTTGCTTACCGCGAATACCTTGCAACCCAACCTGAAAAAAGTGCCGAAAGCCGGCACGTACGTTTAAAATTACCGGTACTTCAGGAGGCAGCCAAATACGGCGCCGGCCCTGACGTTGATTTGTTTCTTTCAGCGCTTAATGCTCGTGCCAGTAGCGATATTCAGGGCGCGTTATCACTGCTGCAAGGAATCCCACAGCAATACCCCGCTAGCAGCCTGATTGATGATGCGCTCTACTTGACTGCCTACATCACGATGATGGACAACTTTAACTTTGAGTTAGCGCATAACCAGCTTCAGTCATTGCGTTATTCTTACCCGCAAAGCCGATACTATGACACCGCTTTATACTCCGAAGCTATCACCCAAGAGCAGCTTGGAAATCGATCTCTTGCGATCACTAAACTGCAAGAGCTTCGCGACAGACACACTAGTATTTCATTGGCCGGAATTGCATGGCCACGCGATGAGTACCTTGCCAGATTCTGGTTTGGACGCAGCAACGATCGAATTGATTATCTGCAAAACCATCAGAAAACCGCTAGCTCAATCATTAGCCTAGAGCCCTATGGCGAACAAGGCTATGCGTGGCGTGCGGTAGTATCAGTTGATAGCCATGACCTAACACTGCTGCTAAACAAAAGCCAGGTCACAGCAGAAACGCGCATCGTAAATGGCGACGGAAACGAATTGAATACAAGCGACACCACGGCATTTGCAGGTCGGGTTGAAGGTGAGCCTGATTCATGGGTTAGAATCACTATTGCCGAAAATAATTTGCGCGGCATGATTTCAGTGTACGGAAAAAAACACCAATTGGTACCAAAAGTCAGCGGCGGCACCCTTAGTGATTTTAACCCGCTGCTATTGGGTGACATAGACGGCAACATATCTAACGCGCCGGATCACGCGCTGTACCCACCAAAAAGTGAAGATGACTTCAACAACTATATGCGCAATATAAAGTTGTCTGCCGCCCCTGCATTTGAAGAGGGCACGGTTGGTCTTACTGCGCTGATAGGGGTTGTGGTTGACAGTAAATTTAACAGCTACCATGGCGGTCGCGGTGCAGAAGAAGCCCGTGCCATACTAAATACCACAGACGGTATTTTCCGTGAGCAGTTTGGACTTGCATTACAGATCGACACCATAATCGTTATTGATAACGCCGAAGACGACCCGATGAATCTCGGCAGTGTCACGATGGAAGCCATGATGCGTAATTTCAGGGACTATAGAGCGGACAGCCGTGATCTAGGCAGCGACATAGCGGTGGCCACTTTATTCAGCGGTAACAAGAACAGCGACGCCGCCCTTGGTCTCGCATGGATTGGTTCGGCGTGCCGGACCGATGGCTTTGACGTCAGTGTGGTGTCGCCGTATCGCTTGTCAGACTTACTATCAAC
>JALZUX010000312.1 GCA_023301405.1 Granulosicoccaceae bacterium
CTGAAATCATCAGGCTAATCACGCCCTAAACCCCGGGGTATTTGATTTTCATATTCACTGACAGGCAAACCCTTTGAGTTTGACCTTTAACAATTATTGTAAAGATGCACCTGTGGCAAGCCATGCGTGCATCGTTAATACCCCCCAAGTAAAAGATATAAGGGTTTGGGTGGACAATGGTTCACGATTACGAGTAAGCCCGGCATTAGCCGCCACCGATGACGCAAACAACCTTTAGTCATAAACGGCTGTTTTTGTAACCCACTTAAGCGACTTGTACAAGTCACAATCGCTTTCGACATCATGCAGAAACAGGCTACGCTAAGTAAGTCAGCAATCACTTATTTTCGTGGTTAGCTTTTTTAAACAGAAAGATTTCAGGTAAAAACTCCATTTAACACAAGCTTTATCGATATCAAAAAAAGTGCAACCTGCACTGCCATAAAAAACCATCTATCAGGCACACGCTGTGTGAAATATTTACCCAGAAACGTTCCCACCAAGGCCGCCGGTAGCAATAGCAAAGATACTTTTATCGCTGCCCC
Source organism: Granulosicoccaceae bacterium (assembly GCA_023301405.1). Lineage (GTDB taxonomy): Bacteria > Pseudomonadota > Gammaproteobacteria > Granulosicoccales > Granulosicoccaceae. Next base: position 546 of record JALZUX010000312.1, read on the forward strand.
ACTGTAAGGCTGAAGGTTGGCATAGGGAATCACCTTGGCCAGATTAACCACCGCGAACAAAATAGTGGTGGTACCTGCAAAAACATTTTTTGACAATTTTTGCGGCAATACGTAGACCTGATAAGGTGGCGATCCGGCGTGCGATACAAAGCTGGTGAAACCCGCCATAGTTCCCCAAAACCATCCCTTGCCTAACGATGCAACTCGCGGTGTTGAGTTTACGCCGGGGCGCAACCAAATATTAAGGCAAAAACTTATTCCCAATACGCCGATCAGAAACGACACCATTTGCTCAGAGATAAAAGACGCTGTTGCCCAACCGATCACTACACCCAATATTCCGGCGGGTATTAACAAGCGTAAATTAGCGGCACTGTATTCGCGCCGGTATAGCCACACACCGGCAATGTCTGAAAGAATAAATATTGGCAAAAGCAAAACGGCCGCAACCACCGGTGATATCGCCAACGATAATATGGGTACACTCAACATACCAAACCCCGGCAAGCCTCCTTTCGACAAACCCACAAACAACGCCGCTAGACAGAAAAGCCAAAACAAAGGGTTATCGACCGATAACGACTGCGCAATCGCGGTCATCGAGAGCTTGAATCGTCGACCAACTGATTAAAAGTCAACTGCATTGCCGGTGACTTAAAAATCAACTGAAAAAATAATGGTTGTAAAAGCGTATCCAATGCGCTGTGATAAACCGCTATGTCAGAACACGCGCTAGAAACTCCCGAGTACGCTGCTGTACCGGATTACTAAACAGGTTTTCAGGGGAATCTATCTCGACAACCCGCCCTTGATCAAGAAAACACACTCGATCGCCAACCTCACGAGCAAAGGCCATCTCATGCGTGGCAAGCAGCATTGTCATCTGCTGGTCTTTCAGAGACCGAACCACATCGAGTACCTCACCGACTAGCTCAGGGTCTAGCGCTGATGTTATTTCATCAAGTAACAGCAACTCAGGCTGCATGGCCAGTGTTCTGACAATAGCGACTCGTTGTTGCTGCCCGCCGGATAAGTGATCGGGGTAGGCTTTTGCCTTATCAGCCAGACCAAACCGATCAAGCAACTGCAAGGCTTGTTGTTCAGCCGCCGCTATCGACAACCCTAACACCCGGCGCGGGGCGAGCGTAATATTGGACAGCACAGTTAGATGTGGAAACAAATTAAAACTTTGAAAAACTAGCCCGATGCGCCGTCGAATCGGGTCTGGAGATAAGGACGGCTCTGCGATGTCAAAGCCATCAAGCAGAATTTCACCATCGTCTATCGGCTCAAGTAAATTTATGCAGCGCAACAAAGTAGATTTACCCGAACCAGACGCACCGATCAAACAGATCATTTCACCGCTAGCCACTTCAAGTGAAATATCATCAACCACTTTTAGTGGTCCAAATGATTTGGACACAGACTTAAGCTGAAGCTTTACCGTCAAGCGATACGCTCCCTGCGCTGTTTGGCTAGTAGGTAATCCGCGTAACGGGTTATTGGAATGGTGATACTCAAAAAGATTATCGCCGCCCCGACATAGGGGGTGAAATTGGCCATTAAGGATTTGTACACATTAGCCTGCCGCAACACTTCTATGGGGCCGATAAAAGACAGTAAAGCCACATCTTTCAACAGTGCTATGACAAAATTCATCAGCGCCGGCACTTGCCTGCGAATTGCTTGGGGCAAAATGATATAGCGCATAGTATCGCGTTCAGTCATACCCAAAGAACGTGACGCCGCAGACTGACTACTGTGTAGGGAATCGATACCCGCTCGAAATACCTCAGCAACGTAGGCCGAGTAACCAAGCACCAGCGCCACCGTCCCCCAGATATAGGGCGAATTATAGGGCCTTGGCAGGCCTAACCCGGGTATTCCAAAACCAATCAAATAAACCAGCAATATCACCGGCACACCACGCAGAACATCTGTGTACAAAGCGCCGAAGACCCGCAGCGGAAACAATGCGGGTTTAGTGGTGCTTCGCGCCAATGCGATCGCCAACGACAAAACAAAAATCAACGGCGCTGACCACATGAAAATTTTCAGATCAACCACAAAGGCACTTAACAACTTAGGAAATGTTTTGACTAGAATATCCCAGTTGAAAAAACTGGTCTTTACCGCCGTCCAACCGGGTGCCAGTGGCACCAGAAAATAAACGCAAGCGATCACCACAACAAGCGACAGCCCGGAGACCACCAGGCTGCGCTGCTTCAGGCGTTGGTCGTAGCGCTGACGTCGGGTTAGTTGCGCCACAAGCACACGGGCGCTACAACGCCATAATAATATTGAGGCAAAATAAACGTTCTACTTATTTAGATCGATAACTGGAACACCTGCCCCGTCGGCCAACCACATTGTTTCAATTTCCGCTAACTTGCCACTAGCACGCAGACTTTCAATGGCTTCGTCTACACAGGCAGTAAGCTCGCTGTCCTTGACCAGAAGTAAGCCAAAGTGGTCTGGTTCAATAGACGCTTCAACAGGAAACTGACCCAGAATTTTTCCACCATCAATCTGTACCGCCGAAGCGTATAACGCCGAAGGCAAATCAAAGACCAATGCATCAATTTGATTAGCTGCTATCGCCGCAATCACGTTGGCGTTGTCGTCATACAGCAGTAGATCCTGCTCAGGCTTTAATACCTCGGCCAGAAACTTTTGGCTGGTGGTGCCGGCCGCCGCCCCGAAACGCAACCCGCGCAGTGCTGAAGCAGTTGGACTTGTGCCATCGGCATCACTACCTTCTTTGACCACAACTGCCACAGCCGTTGTGTAATAAGGCGCTGAAAAATCAATGACTTTCAGGCGATCAGCATTAATTGAGTACTGTTGAATATTGAAATCAAAGTCTTTCTCACCAGGTTGGATCGCCTCATCAAAAGAAGTACGTACCCAGTCCACCGCGGCATTTTCAAACCCCATTTTGTCAGCCACAGCATAAGCAACCGCAGCCTCAAAGCCCTTGCCACTTGCCGGATCATCATTTTCAACCCACGGGCCGTAAGCAGGGTTGCCAGTGGCAACCGTCAAACGCCCCTCAGTCAAGGTTTTTCCAGCAGCGCAACTTTGCGCCCAAGCCGCATTGCCGGCAAGCGCAGCACCAACTAGCAACACACCAAACAGAGTTGAAGTTTTAGTCATTATTTTCACCATCGTTTTGTCAGCAGCCAGATTAGGGGTACAACTGCCGAAAATCAAGGGTAACTAACTGTCCGAGCCGAAGCTGGCTAGTAAGGCCGTCGTTGCCGGAGAGTGGCCGCTCTGCGCCACCAACAAGCGAATCAAAAAACCCCCTAGTGCACTATAATCCATCCCTACTCCGTAAATAAAAGAACCACCTAGCATGTCGCAACTTGTCAGTATTTTTCTAAAAGGCCTAGCCATGGGGGCGGCGAATGTAATTCCAGGTGTATCGGGCGGCACCATTGCATTGATCACCGGTATCTACGAACGACTGATCAACGCCATCAAATCTTTTGATCTAACCGCCATGAAGTTGCTGCTTAAAAGGCAATGGGGCCCGTTCTGGGCTGCGATAGACGGCTCTTTTTTAACGGCCCTGTTTGGCGGCATTGCGGTGAGTATTGTCAGCCTGGCCAAGCTGCTAGAACACCTGCTTGAAGAGCAGGAAATGCTAACGATGGCATTTTTCTTCGGGCTTATTCTGCTTTCGGTGCTCTTTGTCGGCAAAACGGTGCGCCAGTGGGGAATGACACCCATTATTATGTTTGCCATTGGTACCGCCATCGCGGTGGGAATCGCCCTACTCGCACCAGCCTCTGAAGACAATTCATTTTTCTATGTATTCTTGTGCGGTATCGTGGCGATGTGCAGCATGATATTGCCCGGACTATCGGGCTCATTCGTGTTGATTATCATGGGAAACTACGCGTTGATACTGGCGGCTATCGGTAGTGCAAATTTATCAATACTGGTACCGCTGGCACTGGGCTGCGCATTTGGCATGATTGCGTTTTCGCATGTCCTGTCATGGATATTCAAGAAATTTCATGATCAAACTATCGCACTGATGACAGGCTTTATTGCAGGTTCTCTGGTGATTATCTGGCCATGGAAAAACACACTGACAGAACAAATCCTGCGCGACGGAAAAGACCCCAAAGAAGTCGTCACCGGCTACGAATGGTTTATGCCATCACTGGCCGAGACCAACACCTGGTATGCCGTGTTACTAGTGATCGCCGGCGGTGTGACCATATTTCTGATGGAAAAATTCGCTGGAAACGAAACACCCTCCCACGACTAGATTCTGGTGTTTTACTTACCGATTGCTGGTCCAAATTAAGGACCAGCAACAGAATTTTGACACACTGAAACTTAACCGACACCGCTCCAGCACCACTGTTTTTGGCGAGCGACTTGTCGTAGCTGATCATCATTTTTGGCAGACTAATGTTTAGCGCCGGCTTGGTACCGACTCACACCTGTAATTAGCAATCTGGCGGTGCTGACTGGATGTAGCCCTTAAAAGCGCTGAGTGCGCTTGTTGTATTTGCGGCTATTTCACGTGCTACGGTGTGCTGTGCTTGATAGGTTTTTAAGCCACCTCATGTAGTAGAGTAGGACAATCAGAAATTTCGCTTACAATCAGTTAGTTAAAAGCACAATCAATTCAATTGCCTCGGCTATAGCGCCATACTGCCCCCAATTCAACCCGTCGACCCAATACTCTTTACCATCCCACGGATAGACGGGACCGGGGTCTTTGTATTGCAACACCTGGGCGACAACCCATTACCCTAAGAACGTCTCTGGTGTATGTATCATCTTCGCTCTCACTGGATTCAGATCAACATACGCCATCAACGCTTTGCCATCCAACAACGCCTAACTTTTGAAGCTGCCCTCTCAGAACCTTGCTGTACAACCATCTTCCTTATTCACACCTAGTCGTTGCTGGCTTTGGCGTCTGCATCATCAACAACCGGGGTAGCTTTGCTGTCTATGACAGCACCTGAATCCTGATCGCGCATCACTTGCTTTAATAAAGTGACATCTACTTTTTCACCATATCGAATTTTCAAGCCTTGAAAGTAGGTATTCACCTGATTACGACCGTTTTCCTTCGCCACGTACAGACACTCATCGGCTTTTTCAAATAACTTCTTTTCGTCTCTTGAATCTTTGGGTGCGCTCGAAATACCAATAGAAACCCGAACTGATAATTCTTTACCATCGTGCTCTACCACATGAGATTCAATTCGCTTGCGGTATAGTTCCATCAACTCTGCTGCCTCTTCAGGCTCTGTATCCGGTAATAGCATGCAGAATTCTTCGCCGCCATAACGGAAAACCTGATCCCCGGTATCTGGTCGAATGCAGCTTTGCATTACCTTTGCTACTTTCTGCAACACCGCATCCCCTGCCTTGTGGCCATGCGTATCATTAAACTTCTTAAAGTGATCAATATCTGACACCGCTAAACACAATGAACGGCCAGAACGGTTTGCTTCGTCGAGCATGGTCAATAGCGTATCTTCAAAGTGGCGGGTATTATAAAGCCCGGTCATTTGATCTGTTATCGACTTATTGTACAAGCGGCTCTTATGCAGATTAACCGCCGCCTGATCAGCAAGCCCTTGGCACAAACTTAAATCTTCTTCTGTGAAGCGCCCTATTTGATCCAACACCCGAACACCATCAACATTGGTACAAACTTTATTCGTTAGGGCGATCACGCCCTCGATCTGACCGCCACGCATCAATGGTACACAGCAAATGCAATACACTACATTTTTACCAACCTGCTCAATGTAGTTTTTATCGTTTTTACGAATAGCCTTCCGTTCAGCCGCGCATTTACCGGCGATGCCTTCACCTAGGTTAAAGGTTTTAGTCGACGTGATACCGCTGTTGATATCATCACGAACGTTCCTTGGGATATTGCCCCAGACAACCTTTATTTCCAGCTTGCCAGTTGCCTTGTTTAACAACATTAAGTTGCCTTTCTGCGCACTGACAGCATCAACTGCGGTGGATAAAGTTTCGGTGCACAAGCGTTTAAAATCATTGACGTGAGCAAGCTGCTGATTGACGTCATACAACGTCTGTATGTTTCTTAGTATGCGATGGTTCTTTTCATATTTTAGTGTCGAATCTATATTGGTGGTTGCGATCGATGCGAGCTCTTGAAGAAAAGGATATTCTTCTTCACTAATCTGACCGTCATCATTTTTTTCACCTAACGTTAGAATGCCAAGCACTTCTCCATTTTTGATCAGTGGACACCAGAGATCCGACTCAAGAATATCTAAATGCCATTTATGCCAAGCGGTCTCGAAACGCGCATCGCGCTGTAAATCTCTGACACTGAATACATTACCTTGCCGGATAATTTGCCAAAGCAAGCCATTATCCTGTGGAAATTTGAACATATAAAGTGATTCGTTAGATGAGTCACTCATTAAAAACTCTGGATCAAGCCCAGAGAATGCCTTCACACGGTAAAAGTTCTTGCCCGGTTCCAGGTCATCCCGCAGTAGAACAGTGCTATTAATTGCACCATACTTTTCACGAACCACCGCCATAAAGTTGCCCAGAAGCTCCTTTAGATTAAGGATATCTCCAAAGCCCTTGCCCGACTGGAGCAACGCTCGCATCTCAAAAATCAGGATATCCTGATGAATAGCCTTCTTACGATAGTAATCCAGTTCTTCCTCAACAGATGCGGGAGCCTGTCCGCGCTTCGGCTGTCGAGCCGGCGTAGTTTCGACCACCAGCTCGTCATTGGCTACTGAGGGACTGTCGATCTCAGATGTGGAGTCTTCGACATCATATTGTTGTTCGGCGTTAGCTGACCCGGTCACTGTGCAACCTCCGTCGAGGGATAGTTTGTTATACGCATCATTATTAATCGGTCACCAATCACTAATATTGAGTGTTATTCAAAACAGGAACACATCCGATAAACCCAACCAAAGTCACGAAAACACATTATCAATTAATAAGTTACAAAAAAAATCCATAACCTTGACCCTGAAGTGTTTACAGTTTTCCATACTCATAATGAATATTAGTGACAAGCCTCTTTGACTGGTACACCACCAGCACGAAAACAGATTCAACTAAACACCCAAAACGAATGTGGTAACGCTTCCATAAAAATTGCGACTTGGTGTCGCCTTGCGCGGGACCTTGCCGGGGGTTGTTGTCTTGGTGTCGCCTTCCGCGGGACCTTGCCGGGGGCTGCTGTCTTGGTGTCGCCTTCCGCGGGACCTTGCCGGGGGCTGCTGTCTTGGTGTCGCCTT
>JALZUX010000313.1 GCA_023301405.1 Granulosicoccaceae bacterium
AAGGTCAAAGTAGCTTGCAAAGATGACAACAACGCGACAATCAACACCAGGTTAGCCACCAACGCCATATCAGCAATAATCCCAAAAACCTTGTAATAAAAAGCCATAAACACCAATACTAGTGCTAAGCCAATCATTACTGAAAGCCTGCCACGATCGATGTTGTCCTGCCCTAGGCTGGGGCCTACTGTGCGTTCCTCAACAATTTCAACAGGAGCTTTCAAAGCACCCGCGCGCAATAGCAATGACAAGTTGCGTGCTTCATCTGTTGCCAACCCGGTAGTTTGAAACCGATGGCTTAGCACATCACGGATCGTGGCAATATTAATAACCTCTTCAATTCGCTCACGAGTTTTTTTAATCTCGCCATTCACTTCTTTGGTGGTGACACGATTTTCAATAAACACCACCGCCATCGGGTTGCCTATGTTTTCAGAACTGATTCTTTGCATGCGCTTGGCACCCGCACCATCAAGACTAATAAACACAGCAGGTGATCCGCTGTGGTTATCGATACCTGAAGAGGCATCCTTTATTTGGTCACCAGTCACAATAACTTTGCGCTGCAACAGCACCGGCCCGCCATCTTCCCGATTGGTATATAGCTTAGCGTTCGGCGGTACTCGCTTGCTTGATTGGGCGTCATACCAGTCAGTCGCAGTACCGTGCACCAAACGATATTCTAGTGTTGCCGTTGCACCAAGAATCTCTTTAGCCTGTGCAGTATCTTGAACGCCCGGCAACTGCACAACAATGCGCTCTTTGCCTTGCTGCTGAATGATGGGTTCAGCCACCCCTAATTCGTTAACACGATTACGTAACGTGATAATATTTTGCTGCAATGCCGCACGGCGCTCGGTGTCTCTGGCGATATCAGACAACGCTGCGTGAAGCAAAAATTCTTCTGAGCCTTTTGACGTGGTGAATTCCAGATCACGGTACTCAGCACGCAACAACTGTCGCGCCGTATCACGCTGATCTTCATCGACAAACCGTACAGTTACACCGCGCTCATCATCGTAGGAAGGGCTGCGAAAGCGCAAGTTATTTTCGCGTAAGAAGGTTCGAAATTCATCAATGTACTTTTCCTCTGCCGATTTGATGGCTGAAATAGTGTCAACCTCCATCAAAAAGTGCACCCCACCACGCAAATCAAGACCCAAACTCATTGGCTGGGCAAATTTACGCAACCAAGCAGGTGTCGCCGGCACTAGATTCAGCGCTGTTGTGTTTCGATCACTGTGAGCCAGATCAATAACCCCAAGGGCTGTCGCCTGGGTTTCTCCATCAGCAAACAATGCGAGAAGCCGATTTCCTTCAGTGCGGAACTCGACATCCTCAATGCCCGCCTTGGCAAGCGTCGCCTTCACTTCAGTCTGTAGTTGCGGCGTCACATCACCAGTACGAGGGGATATTTGAACAGCAAGGTGATCGCCATAAAGATTGGGCAACGCAAACAAAATGCCCACCCCAATCACAAAGGCAAGCAGCACATATTTCCAGAAAGGGTATTTATTAGTCATCGACAAAGCCGCAGAAGGGTCTGAAAAGTGTAGACAGAAATATATAAATTGGCTACGCAAAAACGCAGATTCTTATTGAGTCTGCAAATCAGCAAGCCAAGTCAAGTAGGTATCGCACCCTAAGTTTCTTATACATAGGCGCGAATTTATAGATTGAAAGAGCGGATCAAGCTTTTTTCAAAGTACCCTTTGGCAACAATGAAGCCACAGCATGCTGCTGAACACTTACTTCTACGCCATCAGCAATCTGTACCTGAATAAATCCGTCACCAACTTTAGTGATTGTGCCGCCCAAACCACCACTGGTTACGATTTCATCGCCTTTTTTCAGGGCCTCGACCATAGACTTGTGCTCTTTGACGCGTTTTTGCTGCGGCCGAATCATTAAAAAATAAAACACCGCTAATAAGATAAACGGCAGCGCCAGGCTGAATATTGACGATGGGCCGCCGGCCCCGGCCTGTGCATGGGCATCAGAAATAAAAAATGACACTAAAAATTCTCCGCAGATTCAAAGTTTGGAATAGACCACCGCCCAGATTATGCCATACCGCCTGCACTAATGCCGACTTGTACAAACAGGGGCAATCAAGAAGCTTTAGATACCCCGCGCTTGCTCGGTATAAAAAGTCGCAGCAAACTGATCAAAGGTATTTGACTCGATTGCGTGGCGAATATCTTCCATCAAGCGCAGGTAGAACCTAACATTATGAATAGTGTTTAATCGCGAACCCAATATTTCACCACACTTGCTTAAATGGTACAAATAAGACCTTGAGTAGTGTTGGCAAGTGTAGCAATCACAAGCCTCATCCAACGGAGCAGTATCCTCACGATAGCGTGCGTTCCGCAACTTAAGTACTCCACGACTGGTGAAGATAGTGTCATTACGGGCATTTCGGGTGGGCATGACACAGTCAAACATATCAACGCCGCGTCGAACCGCTTCGACAATGTCAGCTGGCTTACCAACCCCCATCAAGTAACGAGGCGCATCCGTTGGTAAAAATGGCACGGTATCAGCCAACACTTGCTCACGCTCTTCTTTTGGCTCACCTACGGCAAGCCCTCCAATCGCGTAACCATCAAAGCCAATATCCACCAGTGCCGATGACGATTGTTGGCGCAAATCTGTATGCATTCCACCCTGTACGATGCCAAACAACGCGTTGCTATTTTCAAGTTGATTATGTGCATCACGACCACGCTGTGCCCATCGCATAGACAGCTCCATAGAGAGTCGCGCCTCGTCATGAGTAGCCGGATAGGGCGTACATTCATCAAAGCTCATCACGATGTCAGACCCTAAATCACGCTGAACGCGCATAGAGACTTCCGGATCAAGCCAAACCTTACTGCCATCAATCGGGCTTTGAAACGACACCCCTTTTTCCGTGATTTTACGCATTTTGGCCAAACTGAATACCTGAAAACCACCGGAGTCAGTAAGAATAGGCCCGTGCCACTGCATAAAATCATGGAGATCCCCGTGCAAACGAATAACCTCTGTACCGGGACGCAACATCAAATGAAAAGTGTTACCCAATATTATTTGCGATTTGGCCGCCGTGAGCTCCTCCGGCGACAGCGCCTTTACCGTGCCATAGGTGCCCACCGGCATGAAGATCGGCGTTTGGATTTCACCATGCGCCGTAGTAACTGTTCCACGCCGCGCATCGCCGTCAGTATTGTGCAACTTAAATTGCATGGCGATATCCCCATGTTGATCGCGTCATTGCTTCGCCTCTGGAAACACCAGCATTGCATCGCCGTAGCTGAAAAATCGATAACCCTGCTCTACCGCCTCGCGATAAGCAGATAACATTCTATCTTTACCCGCAAACGCACAAACCAGCATTAATAGCGTAGAACGTGGCAAGTGAAAATTAGTGATCAAACCATCGACCACTCTGAACTGATCACCCGGCTTCAAAAATAGCCTGGTCTCCCCATCGAACGGTTCAAGCTTGCCGGAAGCGGCCGCCGATTCAAGCGCCCTCACGGCAGTCGTCCCCACGGCAATTACCCGCCCACCCGACTCCTTTGTTTGCTTAACCTGATCACACAGTGACTGAGTTACCTGCAAGCTTTCAGCATGCATTCGATGATCATCAACATTGTCAGCCCTAACCGGCTGAAAGGTTCCAGCGCCAACATGCAGCGTTATGAACGCCGTTGAAGTACCCGTTTGCGCACAGGCTGACAACAGCGCATCGTCAAAGTGCAAGCCGGCGGTAGGCGCAGCAATAGCACCCGTTTCAGTCGCGTACACAGTTTGGTATCGATCCTTATCAGCCTCCCCGATTTCACGCTGTATATAAGGGGGCAAAGGCAAGCCACCGTGTAACTCAAGATATTCCAGCAACGGTTGATCTAGTGAAAACTGCAATTCGAATAAGTCATCCTTCCGACCCTGCACCAAGGCTTCATGACCACTTTGAAGACTTATAGTCGCCCCTTCGCGAGGAGACTTACTGGACTTACAAAGACAATAAGCGCGGGATTCATCAATCACGCGCTCAACCAACAACTCAACCTTACCACCTGTCGCCTTATGTCCGTACAAACGCGCCGGATACACCCTTGTATTGTTAAGCACCAGTAAATCACCGCTGCGCAGCGCAGCTGGCAGATCGGTTATTTTCTGATGGCCGGGCTCTTCAGCACGATTGTCAAGCAACAACAAGCGTCCTCCGCTTCGGTCTTTAGGCGGATACTGGGCTATCTGTTGTTCGGGCAGTTCGAAATCGAAATCACTTAGCAGCATGAAAATACTTTGAAAAAAGGAGAATTGATGTCAGCCGGGTACTGATAAAGTAGCCAGCTGACGCCTGCGACAGTCAAAGCCCGGGTAGCGCACGATAGCGTTTCCAGATTTCACAAAAGCCATTGGTTAATTCACCAACCGGTATTTCAGTTGAATCACCGCTCACCCATGCATCGACAACATCTGGCTCAAACCATTGAACTTCATCAATCTCGTCTGCCGCCACAGTAATCGGACCGTTGTAATCTGTACGAAAAACCTGCGCGAACTCCCAACCATTATCCTTTGTAGGTAGCATCTTAAATAGAAACACCAAAGGCCACATCGGACTAAAGCCCAACTCCTCTATAAGCTCACGCGGGGCGGTGTCTTCATAAGACTGGCCCGACTCTACATGCCCCGCACAAGATGAATCCCACATCCCTTGGCATTCGTCTTTTTGCATCGATCGCTTTTGTAAAAGAATGGCATTGTTGGCATTGAAAACAAGCACATGCACTGAACGGTGCTTAAAACCTTGAAGATGCACTTCACCACGACTCAGCGTGCCGATTACACAATCGTGGTCATCAACGATATCAAGTAATTCACTGGAGAGGGTTTCGGCCATCAGGCAGGAAACTCAGTTGATAGCAGCGTGGTAACACTGCAAAGGCGGAGGCCCGATTGTCTTAAAAAAATGGTGCCGAGGGAGAGACTCGAACTCTCACAGCTTTCACCGGCGGATTTTGAATCCGCTGCGTCTACCAATTCCGCCACCCCGGCACGGGGTAATAAGGTCAAGCCCACCAATTGTAGGAAACTAAGTGGTTCGCGTAAAGCGGTTTCGCACAACAAACCCTAACCATTTTCGCCTCAGCTACAAATCAACTCGCGGCCCCGCTCCGATAACCTGCTCAATTGCCTGTGATACCGCCAATAATTCAGAGTCCGCATTGGACGGCATCATCAATTGGAAGCCTATTGGTAATTTACCGCATGGAACCGCTAACTGCTGTATTGGCAAAGTCGAGGCGCACAACCCGAATAGGTTACCCAACTGTGTATTACGTGAAGAGAGCAACGCTCTTTGGGCCTTTTTAGGGTCTTGCAAGTCTTCAATAGACAGTGGCAGCATCGCCACTGTTGGAGACACCCAGGCATCAACATGGTTGAATGCCTCCTCGGCCAACCGCTTCAGTTGCTCATGACGGTTTTTCGCGATCAGATAATCCACCGCGCTGACATCAAGCCCGATAGCCGCACGTGAACTGGTTACAGTATCCATTTTCGGACGGGCATTTGCGAATGCCTCCGCACCAAGACTTGAAATTAACTCCGCACCCACAATCAGGGGAAACACCTGATCACGTTCCAGCGATTCCGGCAGATCAATGTCGACAAACTCAACACCTTCTTTCTCTAAAATTTTCACCGCTCGATCAAAACAGGTTGCTACCTCTTCATCCAGTGCATCAAAAAACACTGGTGCCGGTCGCGCAAATCGAAAGCCTTTCAACGATAATGGCTTAACAACCCGATCAGCGTTCACTGACTCATGAATGACCGACGCATCAACCGCCGTGCGGCACAACGGCCCTATGGAATCAAGCGTTGGCGATAGCGGAAATACCCCGTCAGTAGGCCATAACCCAATTGATGTCTTGTGCCCGAACAAACCATTATAACAAGCCGGTATGCGCACAGAGCCACCGGTATCTGTTCCCAATGAGAACGCACACAACCCGGCCGCCAACGCCACCGCAGAGCCGCTCGACGATCCACCCGGAACACGATGATGTTGCATATCCCATGGGTTCCAAGGTGTGCCGCGAGCCTCGTTAACACCCGTGCTACCCAGTGCAAACTCCACCGTTTTAGTTTTACCCAGAATCACACACCCCAGTTGCCTGAGCTTTTTAATGACTAACCCTTCTTCACCGTTTAAGTGTGATGTCGGATGCAACGAGCCATTCGTCACTGGCAACCCTTTTACCGTAATAATGTCTTTCACACCGATCGGAACCCCCATTAGCGGTCCAAGATCATTACCACTGGCCAATAGTAAGTCCAACGCCTTGGCGGTCTTCAGCGCTCCTTCGGCATCAACCAATTGATAGGCACCAAGCTTTGAGTCGAGTGCCTCTATACGCTGCAGGTAATAGGTGACAACCTCTTCAATAGATACTCGCCCAGCACGTAACTCTGCGCCAAATGCCGTAATTCCGTTTTTGAAAGGATCAATTGCCATTGCCAGACTCCGATTGCGCGCCGGTTAACACGGCAGATAAGTTATCAGCAAGGATATCTGACAAGTAGCCTCCCTCCTGAACAAAAACCGTGGGCAACCCGAAACCGGCAATTGCCCGGCCGATTTTACTGAAGCCTTCAGTTGTGACACTTAAACCACGCAATGGATCTGTCTCAGAAGCATCCAACCCCAGCGCAACAATTAAAATACCGGGATCAAAGTCAGCAATGGCCCGACCTGCTTGCTCCAGAGCATCCAAAAATACCTTATCACCAGACAATAGAGGCAACGGCAAATTCAGGTTAAAACCTTGCCCGTCTTGCTCACCTTTTTCATTGGCGTGCCCCCAAAAGAACGGATAAAAATTATTCGGATCAGCGTGGATAGAAACAGTGAGAACGTCTGCACGCTGATAAAAAATTCCTTGCGTCCCATTACCGTGATGCACATCAACGTCAAGGATCACAACCCGCTGGTGTGTTTTTCGCGCGTACTCAGCAGCGATGGCCACATTGTTCATAAAACAAAATCCGCCAGCCATATCCGCATAAGCATGATGACCGGGTGGTCGACACAGTGCATAACTGAATTGCGCCCCGTCCAACACCATCTGTGTTGCCGTCAGCGCCGTGTTAGAAGATCGACAAGCTGCATCCCAGGTGTTTACCCCTAGCGGGCACGCCGTATCAGCCATGTGCCAGCCAGCCCGACCGATAATACTTTGCGGATAATTTGCAGGTTTTTGCAGCGGATGAATATTAGCGATAACTTCTTCGGAGGTGTTTGGCAACGCCTGCCACTGCTGGTGTGCCGTTTCTAAAAACCGCAGGTATCTGGCGGTATGAATCGCTTCTCGTGGAGCGGCGCCGAAGTCAGAAGGCGCGACCACTTCAATGGACGACTGACTCAGCCCACTTAACAGGCGTGTAGCTCGCTCAGGCTGCTCAGTGCTCTCGAGTTGCCGGCCCTTGACAAGGAAAAACTGGGGGTCGTGCTGCGCTTGTGCCGGATCATATACCGCTTTCATTTGCTAAACCGATCATGAGGAGTTAGCAAATTTTACCGGATATAGTCAGAAACAACCGGTTTGTTACTGCATTTGGCTAAGAGTGTTCCACTGCGCAATGCAATAGCAATTACAAGAAAAAAGCCAACTCGAGCGGCAAGCAAATTTGTTTTAGGAGGCAAAAAACCAACCTATAAACAGATTGTCAATCAACGGCTCGGTACTTTACGGGAAATTTAACTTAACACAGCTACAAGTGCAGTCGTAAAACTAACCAACCTTCTTGACTGAATCGCGGCGTTGCCGACGATTGAACTCGCGTGAAATCAACCCTTCCAGAAACCTTGTAACGGTTATTTCATCATCCTGAGCCATTTTAAGAACCAAAATCTTAGTTTCAGGCGTGACGCGCAGTTCTATTTTTTGGGTTTTTTCCTTGACTAATTTTGGCGGCATAGTTGGTACTTGACTTCACAATATGAAAGTGTGGTAATTATGTCATGACGTGACGCCCTCAGCAACCGTTTTATCGCGATGCACCCGTGATTATTTGACGACAGCGTCACAGATTATCCTCGTAATGTTACACATTATAATGTTGCATGCAGATCACAAGTTTTTATTGGTTCGCTGTATTACACTTACCCCAGCCCGCAGAAGGCCTGCGTTGATCAACAACAATATTGCTGGCCACACAGCAACCAAATTGCAAGGACAGAGCAAATAAATGACTAAACACTCCTCCACAGGCCGGGCAGACAAAGACACTTTTATCTATACAAGTGAAGTGCTGCTTTTTGTTTTTGCTGCGCTTCTTCTAGTTGCCGCCGTTCCCCCGAAAACCACCAATACACAAGCGGTTCCTGTGAAAGTCAACTTACCTGCTCCACAACCCATCACCGTGCCAATCACCACAGCCTCTGTAATAATCAGTGGTGAAGCTCAAACCACGGCGTTTCTTGCCATTGATAAGTGAGCGCTGAACCAAAGCTCACCCTAGTGCATCACTAGGGGCAACTATTACAGCACACCACTACGTTGCTGCCACAACCTGATAACTGATCCTCTCCACGGTATACTCGGTATCACCTCTTGGCGCTTTCACAATAATATTGTCTCCTGTCGACGATTTCAGTAGCGCTTTTGCCATCAATGAATCAATACTGATCCAGTTTTTTGACGGATCAATTTCATCAGGCCCAACGATTCGCAGCACAGATCCGGCACCGCTATCATCCACAAGCTCTACGGTTGCGCCGAAATACACCTTTGATTGATCTTGCGGTAACTCACGTACGATTTTGAGCGACGCCAGTCTTTTTTGTAAGTAACGCACGCGCCGATCAATTTCACGGAGTTCTTTTTTACGGTAGATATACTCGGCATTTTCTGAACGATCACCCTCAGCGGCCGCCGCTGTTAGGGCAGTCGTGACCTCACGCCTCTTGACCCACAAAGCTTTTTGCTCGGCTTGCAGAACTTCGAAGCCAGAGGCGGAAATAATCGGGGTGGAAGGCCCGACAGGGGCACGATAGCGACTCACAAAAACTCCTGTAAAAAAGATACACCCACTACTTTACAGCGTTTCAATACCTCGAACGACCTCAAGACTTATTACAGTAAACTATGGCTACGCAACTTCTGGCAGGCGCTTGGATTTAGCGTCGCTGTTGCTTGCAACGCGAGTGTCAGGCATCTTGTGCAGAGCATCTTCGCCCACCACATGCCAACTGGCCACAGCACCTTTTGCAGCCGCCTTTCTATCTTGCCGCTGAAGATACTTTTCAATCACAAAGTGACTCACTTTCGTGTACCACAAAAAATTAAAACCAGGCAATGGATTAAACGGGTTGGTGCGGCTGTATGCCCAAATCTCCATTCGGTTACTGACATCCGTTGCAACTCCCCGCCGATGAAATCCATTGGTATTAGCGATGATAAGCGTATTGGCAGGTACGTTAAAAACCGTTGGCTGCTCAAGCCCCATTGACTCCAGATCGTCGTCTGAAACCCTAAGTGAACCGCGGGCCGCGTAGCGATTAGCCAATAAACTTCCCTCTACGCTATTGCTGTATTCCCACTTCAAACGCTTAAAACTGAGCCTGTGTGAACCGGCCACATAGGTAAACGGGCCATTGCGATCCGACACATCATCTAGAAAAAGCCACGCTTTCATCGTTGGATGAAAAGTATCACTATGCAATGTTCGTTGTGGATCCGGCGTTCCGTTGATTACATTACTCTTGATACTTTGAACGTAATAGATCGGGTCATTGTTACGCGCTGCTGTATATCTTAGTAGGCGACTGAAGCGGGGCGCGGCTAACAAACTTCGACAAGAAGGCAACTTGGCCAGCACCTTATTAGTCAACAATACACGGTGGGTCAGCGTATCTCCTTGCACACATTCTCTTACCTCTCCGTGCAAACCTCTAACTTCGGCATTAAGAGAGTTGAATTGATCTTCAGCTAGAAAATCATTAATCAAAACAAAACCATCACGCTGGAAAGCCTGACGTTGTTCAGCCGTGGCAAAACTACTCAAGCACATCATTCGAAAGCGAGTGACTGCTGCTGCCAGAATAGTTCTCGCAACGTGCAAGCCCATTATGTTTAGCACTCGACTACCGATGATGGGATTGGCACTAAAAGATTTTGCACCGGTAAAAATCTGTCCGATATACACAGGAAATTTCAGTGCAGTCTTCAATTTTTCTAATGAGCGCATAGAGTTGATACCGGATGCTGTCAGGAAGCCACCCAGACACTACGCAAATTACACACCTGATTTAACCGCGCAAGATGCACTCAGCACTACCAGCCATCAATCCCGCTAGGGCCTTCCACCTTTCTCACTACCAGCCTACCGGAACCGATCGCTTAGAACTAAAACAGGTGCTCGTTGCGGCTCCGCCCCCTTTCTCCGGCCACACTTATGATAATTGTACGTCCACACATACAGCAGATCAAAATTTCACGCACCAGAGACACGGACCTTAATGCATCTTGATTAAAGGTTTTCATGACTTTCAGGGCTGCGCCTGTCGTGTTTATGTGACAAAGCTCTGCACGACCATACTAGCGCAAACCCCATTGTGGACGGGACAGGCGCGCTCTGAATTAGTTACAAGTGAACCTAGCTAGGACGCATATCGTCGAAGAATTTCTTCATGCCATCAAGCCACCCACTGTGGCGTGGTGTATGTTTAAGACAATTTTTACCAGACAGCGTAGTTCGAAGTTGCTCAAACAGCTCTTTCTGTTCAGCGGTTAAGTTAACCGGCACTTCTATCTGAATTCGACACAGTAAGTCACCGGCAGAGCTGTTCCGAACCGGCTTCACGCCCTTACCGCGCATTCGAAATACTTTATCGGTTTGTGTACCGGCGGGAATTTTCAGGTTTACACGGCCATCCAGCGTAGGCACTTCAAGTTCACCACCTAAGCTTGCTGTGATAACGTCGATTGGAACAGTGCACAGCAGGTCATCGTCATTGCGCTCGAAGATATTGTGCTTTTTAACCTGCACCAACACGTAAAGATCACCAGCCGGGGCGTTTTTCTCACCCGCCTCACCTTCTCCTGACAAACGGATTCGATCCCCGGTATCAACCCCGGGCGGTATCTTAACTGACAATGTTTTTTGTTCCTGAACCCGGCCCGCACCATGGCATTTATTGCAGGGATCAGAAATTTGCTCACCCTTGCCACGGCACGTAGGACAAGCTTGCTGCACGGAAAAGAATCCTTGCTGCATCCGCACCTGCCCCATGCCTTTGCAGGTTTCGCAGGTCACTGGCTTGGTTCCGGGCTTAGCACCACTGCCGGTACACTGACTGCACACGACCTGAGTCGGGATTTTCAGGCTTTTTTCCAGCCCGGTTACTGATTCTTCAAGAGTCAGGTCAAGGTTGTATTGCAGATCAGCACCGCCACGCGCCCGACCACGGCCTCGACCACCTCCACCACCAAAGATATCACCAAATACATCGCCAAAAATATCGTTGAAATCACCACCACCGAAACCAGCGCCACCACCACCGCCAGACGCAGAATTACTAACGCCATCGTGACCAAAGCGATCGTAAGAGGCTCGTTTTTGCGAATCACCTAATATCTCAAAAGCCTCTTTGGCCTCCTTAAATTTTTCTTCCGCAACATTGTCATCAGGGTTGCGATCAGGATGGTGCTTCATTGCCAGCCTGCGGTAGGCCTTCTTCAAATCAGCATCGTTAGCATCTTTAGATACTCCCAATACTTCGTAATAATCCCGCTTCGACATGCACTATAGCCCGTAAATAGAAAAATCCGGAGTCATCATCTGATGACCCCGGATTAGGTTGGTTTGATCAAACTCAGCGGGTCTGGTTATGGCCCACGACTCCGACTTTATTACTTTTTGTCGTCTTTGACTTCTTCAAATTCTGCATCGACAACGTCATCTGCAGCCGCAGACTC
>JALZUX010000314.1 GCA_023301405.1 Granulosicoccaceae bacterium
TAGATGTTGTTGTTGGCTGCAGGTGCTTTGTTAAAAGGTGTTCGTGTAAGGTTTCTGGTGAGCGCAAGCTAGACCAATTTGCACGGGCATCGCGACATTTACTTACTGCAAATTTTCTGTTGTGAAAAGATGGTGCTGAACGATTAACAGGCTTTAGCGGTACAACAGTTTTTTACTAGTTACACAAAGCATCAACAAGCTTTAGTAAGAATGCATCGCAACGGTCTAGCTCTTCTTTTGAAATGTATTCATCTGGCTTGTGTGCTTGCTCAATACTTCCCGGTCCCATAACGATAGTCTGAATTTGCAGTTGTTCGGTGAACAGTCCGCCTTCTGTGCCAAATGCTATTTTGCCGGTTCTATTGGCACCGGTCAGGTCAGTGATCAGTTTTACAATATCACTTTCTTCGGGAGTGTTGAGCGCGGGGTAGGTGTTATAGATATCCAGATTGATAGTAGCCGCCGGAAATTTATCCAGCCAGGGTGCGGTTATTTCATCTGCTTTTTTACGAAGTGACTCTATCAGGTTTGTCGGTGAGTCTTCGGGAAGATTGCGGATTTCGAAAGCGAACTGGCATTGATTGGGTACAATATTTAGAGCCGTGCCACCGTTGATGACGCCTACGTGTAGAGTGGTATGGCTAATGTCGTAGTCGTGATCATGGTGCCCGGTGTTAATCAGTTGTTGTTGTAATTCTCTTATCGCGGCAATCATATCGGTGGCTAGATGAATAGCGTTTAATCCATCAGGCGCCAGGCTTGAATGACACTCTGAACCGGTGCAATTTACCCGCACTGCGGTTTTTCCTTTGTGAGCAATGATGGGCTTCATTAAGGTAGGTTCGCCGACGATGCAATACTTCGGCTTAACCGGTGCATCTTGCAGCATGTCCAGCAGGCGACGTACACCAATACAGCCAATCTCCTCGTCATAGCTGAAAGCCAGGTGTATCGGGGTGATTAGTTTTTGTTGATCTATGGTCCCCAACATTGACAATACACAGGCGATGAAGCCTTTCATGTCAGCGCTGCCACGGCCGATTAGCAGGTCGTTTTGATCACGTAATATGAAAGGGTCTGCGGTCCAGTCCTGACCTGCGACCGGAACCACATCAGTATGGCCGGATAGCATGATTCCGGGTTTGTCCTTTGGGCCGACAACGGCGTACAAGTTGGCTTTGGTTTTCTCTTCGTTGTGGATAAGCTGGCTTTCAATGCCCAGCGTCTTAAGATACTGCGCAATGAAGTTAATAAGCGCTAGATTGCTGTCGCTGCTTATTGTCGGGAAGCTGACCAGTTTTGCCAGAAGTTCATTAATTTGCATAATTTGCGGAGTCTTTTTGGTGGTGCTATTGTTTTAACGGTGACATTTTATACAATAGTAGTAATCAACAGTTAAAAGCAAATGCACCGGATTTACGTTCTGGTTAGCAGGAGTACTATCAGTGGAAACTATTATCGTTTGCGCGCTGTATAAGTTTGTTCGCCTGAACAATCATCAGCGCCTGCGTGATCCCTTATTAGACCTGATGCTGAAACATCAGGTTCGTGGCACCCTGTTATTGGCTACTGAGGGCGTGAACGGCACTATCTCCGGTAGTCGAGTCGGTGTAAATCATGTGCTAGCTTGGCTGCGTGACCAGCCAGAATTCACTGACCTGGATACCAAAGAATCGGTCACCGATACCGCGCCGTTTAAACGGTCGCGGGTAAAGCTGAAAAAAGAGATCGTTACGATGGGTGTTGAAGGAATAGACCCAACGCTGACCGCTGGTACTTACATAGAGCCCGCTAACTGGAACCAACTAATCAGTGATCCGGATGTGCTGGTAATTGATACTCGCAATGATTATGAATGTGAAGTCGGCAGCTTTAAAGGGGCGGTTAATCCTGACACGGAAAGCTTCCGGCAATTTCCGGACTATGTACAGAGCAAATTGTTGATAGACCCCGCTCTCGACAAAAAAAAGAAAGTCGCTATGTTTTGTACCGGCGGTATACGCTGTGAAAAGTCTACTGCGTATCTAAAGGAGCAGGGATTTGAGGAGGTTTACCATTTGAAAGGTGGCATTCTTAAATACTTGGAAGAAGTGCCGGAACAGGAATCACTGTGGCAGGGTGAGTGTTTTGTATTCGACGAAAGAGTAACTGTTGATCATCAGCTGGAACCGGGCAGCTATGATCAGTGCCATGCTTGTCGTCGCCCGATCACCGATGACGATAAGCAATCTGAATTCTATGTATCGGGTGCAAGCTGCCCGCGTTGCCACGATCAGATTAGTGCGGAACAAAAAACACGGTTTCTCGAGCGCGAAAAGCAAATGCGTCTGGCCAGATCACGAGGTGAACCCCATATGGGCGACGACGCCAGGCAGTTGTTGCAACAAAAGAGGGCTCAGAAGCCAGACAGCTTGCTGGACGAATAGCTTAGCCTGCATTATTCATGGCGTCTGGTGGACAGCCGGCTTTACAAAATTTGTTCAGCCGGCTTTCGAGGCTGTTATCAATGCGTCATGCTATAGATCATGTAGTTGACGCCTAGGCGGTAAGCAGTAGAGGTGTACTCAGAGGCGTATTCTTCCATGTCTGCATGTTCCCAGGCATCACCTAGATCTACGTTCCAGTTGATCATTACCATCACTCTACCGTCGTCGTCGAGAATTGCACGCCAGGCTGGTTCTTGTCGTGAAAGGTTGCTTTCAATGACACCGCCTGTTTTGGTCATGGGTCGTTCCCAGGTGGCGCCATCGTTCAGGCACAGTGCCCGCAGTCCCGGTATCTGTACGAATTTCTCGATATCAAAATGGACATGAAATACCTCATGACTTTGTGGCAGGTCAACGGCTTCACGGTCGGGAAATACTTTTGCCATCCATTCCTGAAACTTGCCCCATTGATAACCACCGTGAAAATCGTCGACCAGCAGGAAGCCACCACGCAGTAAATATTCACGTAGCCTAACAGCCTCGAATTCGGTGAACGACGCGAAGCCTGCTTCGACCATGTACAGGGCAGGATAATCGAAAATGGCAGAATCCATTAGAGAGATACTTTGCGATTCACTTTTTGTTTCGATACGCGTCATGCGCTTGATGGCGGAAATAAAGTGTGGGTCTGAGTCTGAGCAGTCAGCCTGCCAGTGTGGAAAGCCGACGTAGTCGCCTAATTCGTGAACCGCTATCGGATTATCGGCGAAAATTAAACGCGAGAATGTAAACTCGTGCTGTGGCACTGCTGATACAACCAGCGGACATACGGGGCGTTGAGGAGAAACGCAGATTCCCTGTTGTGCTTGTGCAGGCTCAGAGCCGACCGCTAGGGTAATCAGGCTAAGCAATACAGTGGTGATTCGGTGTTTCATACGGTCTTTCGCAAATAGTTAAGAGGTCTGGCTCAGCCCGCATAACTCGCGGGGCGACGTGTGATTTAGAACGTGAGGTTTATGAAAGTTCCAAACGTGCATTCAGGTGTCATGATGAGATAGCGGGGCGTCTATTCATCATTAGACGACACCTTTTATATTAAATCGGTGCTTCACATTTTGCCTGATCGTGCCCGGTACGTGACAGGCCACGCTTGTTGCTTGATCAAACGACCTGTTTTGCTCTATTTCGTTGATTGGCATATCTTCATGAATAATGCGAGCCAAGCCCCGTAGATTTGTATCATACGGGGGAGTATTTAACCTTATTAATTGTTCAAGTGGTGAATTTACTCGCTGACAGCGTTGGATAATAGTCTGGTCAGTGCAGTAATCAAGGGTGATCCGACCACCGCACTTTGGCACTCAAGGCCAAATCTGCGCCAACCAGAGAATAGTGCCAGAATGTGTTCTTATGGACACAGGAGTCGTGTGTCTATGATAAAGCGATCGTTCACGCGTTCGTTGTAATTGACAGGCAATTTAGTGTAGGGAGTCCCTTTGGGCACTGGTGGTTTTTTTGCAGTTGACAGCGTATATCTTCCCTCCGTGCTGTCATGTGTACTGATGTGCGCAATCGTGTTTTTCGCGTCAGTGGTACAGGCCTCTTTGGGCATGGGCTATGGACTGACTGCTGCTCCGCTGCTGGCGTTGGTTGATCCCGCGTTTGTTCCGGTGCCGACTATATTGATTGGTATGATCACCAGTACCATGGGCGCGCGGTCTGAATGGTCGAATATCAACTGGCCGGAGGTCAGGTGTGCGATTGCTGGTCGGGTGGCGGGCGCGATGGGGGCTGGATTACTGCTGTCAGTGATTGTTGATACCCGAGTGTCCATGATGATCTTTGGTGTTGGCGTAGGCTTAGCCGTGTTACTTTCTGCGTTTAATCGAACGCTGGCTAAAACCCCTGTCTCGCTGACTGCGATGGGTGGAGTGTCCGGTTTGATGGGCACCATTACTGGCGTTGGCGCGCCACCCTTGGCGCTTGTTTACCAAGGTAGCTACGCTGGTGATGCGCGCCCGACGCTGGCAGCGATATTTGCGGTTGGCTGTTTTGTGTCTGTAGTCGTTCTAGCACTCATTGGTCGCCTGGGGGTTAGTGAGTTGATTATTTGTGCCTTTATGATTCCGCCTATGGTTGCTGGCACCTACACGGGGCGTTTCAACCGCGATCTGATTGACAGTCGATACAGAGTCGCGCTGTTGTCTATTGCCGGTGTCGCTGCTGTGCTTTTGCTAGCACGAGGTTATTTTGGGGGGTAACAGCGGTTGTTAATTTAGTGCTCGTCCCGAAGGGTTGCGAGCCTCCGAAGCTTTTAGTTTTCTTCTAACATGAAGCTGACGGACGGTGAGCTTGGCTGTTCTGGAGTCTTTCCTTGCGTCGACCTAACGGTTGAGGAGCAAAAATTCAATAGGCATGGTCAATGGATGTTGGAGTATGAAATTGTCGCTGCTAGAACAACTGGCACTGTGTTGTTTGATGTTAGTGTTCGACTACTGATCCGTCGCTGCACAGATTGCATAATTGTTCCGATCTGGGCGCAAATGTTATTG